>NZ_JBMDXT010000223.1:0-2211 GCF_048594475.1 Nakamurella sp.
GGACATCGCTCCCCCGCCGTCGTCGGTCCGCACGAGCGCCATCACAACGGCGCCGGCGAACCCGGCCCACAGCAGCCCGGCCGCCGCCCGGCGGGCCGGCGCGCCCGCCGGTACCAGCGACGGCAGGAGCAGCAGGGGCGCGGCGGCCAGTGTGATCGCCCACACGGTGAAGACCCAACCGGTCGGCCCGAGGCCGTACTGGGAGACCGAGATCTCCGGCGGGAACGGGTCGCCGGCCAGCACCTGCATCGCGACCCAGAACACCCAGCCGGCCACGGCGCAGGCCCGGCCGGCGATCAGCGTGCCCCGTGCACCACGTCCTGCCACGACGGCCATTGTCCGGCCGGTGTGACGACCGAGTCCGCGGCCAGCATCGCCCGGACGATCGCCCGGCTCACCGCGTTGGCCGCCTCGACGGTGATCCGCCGGTAGGTCAGGGGGTCCGGCACCGGGCCCCTTGCCGTCGCCACGCCGAAGACGATGTCGCCGTCGTCCATCGTGTGGACGGGGTTCAGCGCCCGGGCCATGCCGTTCTGCGCGACCGCGGCCATCTTGGTGCACTGCACCTTGGTCAGCGCCGCGTCGGTGGCCACCACCACGAGCGTGGTGTTGCGGGTGACCCCGGCATCGGTCGCCGGGTCGGGCCCCGGGCCGAAATCGAAGCCGGTGACGTCCGGGCTGGTGATGGCCAGCAGCCGGTCCCGGGCGGCCGGGCCCGGCACAGGCAGATCGGGGGCGTCGCCGGGCAGCAGCCACGGCTCGCCCAGCAACCCGCCGGTGCGCGGATCCAGCGGGCTGCCGGCCGCGTTCACCGCGGCCAGCGCGGCCACGACCGCGCCGCCGGGCAGCACCACCGAGGCGGTGCCGATGCCGGCCTTGAGCCCGGCGGCCACCGCGCCGGTACCGGCCCCCACGCTGCCCTGCCGGGGCCCACCCGCCGGGCTCGCGCCGGCCAGCGCATCGGCCAGCGCCGCCGCCCCGAAGGCGGCATCGGGCCGGGACCGGTAGGAGCCGCCCCGGCCGAGGTCGAACAGGGAGGCGCCGGGGACCAGGGGCACCACGGCGTCCGGGTGCGGCCCCACCCGCAGGCCGACCCCGCGCGCGGCCAGGTGGTCGGCCACGCCGGTGCCGGCCGACGTGCCGAAGGCGCTGCCACCGGACAGCACGATCGCGTGCACCCGCTCGACCGAGGCCGTCGGGCCGAGCAGGTCGGTCTCCCGGGTGGCCGGACCGCCGCCGCGCACGTCCACGCCGGCGACCATGCCCTCGTCCGGGCCCAGCACCACCGTCGTGCCCGTCAGGAACCCGTTCCCGACGGCGGTGTGGTGGCCGACGCGCAGGCCGTCGACGTCGGTGAGGGCGTTGTCAGGGCCCGGCCTCATCGGTCCTCCCGCCATCGGTCCCGCCGTGCTGCGCCGATCATCGTCCCACCGAATCGGGTCGAACCGTCGCCGATCCGGGACGTGGGTCGGAGCGATCACCGCGGTCGGGGTCGAGGTCAGGGTCAGGGGCCGATCCGGCCGGGCCCGGTGGTCCGGTCAGGAAGTGCCGGGCCGCGGCGACATAGGCCCGAATGCTGCTCAGGATGTCGGCCACCTCGACGTACTCGTCGGCCTGGTGGGCGATCCACTTGCCGCCGGGGCCGTAGACGACGGTGGCCAGGCCGGCGTCCCGGGTGAGGATCGTGCCGTCGGTCGCGCCGGGCACGCCGCCGACGACCGCGTCGACGCCGGTCGCGGCCCGGTGCCCGGCCAGCATGGCCTGCACGACCGGTTGGTGGACCGGGGTGTCGACGGGCGGCCGGTCGTCGACGACGGTGAGCTCGACGCCCAGCCCGGCGTCGTGCGCGATCCGGCCGGCGGTGTCGGCGAGATGGGCGAGCAGCACCCGGTGGTCGACGGCGGGGACGGTCCGGATGTCGACCGCCAGGGTGGCGGTGGCCGGCATGACGTTGATCTGCTCCGGGTCGCCGGCCCGCAGCACGGTCGGGGTCAGGCAGATGGGTCCGAGCAGCGGGTGGTCGCCGTGGGGCGACCGGAGCACGTGCGGGGTGTCGGCCAGGGCGGCGAGCATGGTCCCGACGGCCGGCAGCGGGTTGCGCCCCATCCACGGCATCGCGCCGTGGGCCATCGCTCCGGTGAACGCGGCCTCCAGCCGGATCGCCCCCTTGGCCACCGGGCAGACCTCCCCGCCCTCGGGCTCGCAGACGAT
>NZ_JBMDXT010000224.1:0-3107 GCF_048594475.1 Nakamurella sp.
CCCGACCGGTCCGGGCGATCCGACCGGTCCGGGCGGGCTGGACTCACCCGACTCCGTGGCGAGCGGCGCGGAGCCCGGCGGCCCGGGGTCCGGTGGCGGAGGACCGGACCGGGTCGAGGTCACGGTTCGCGGGACGGTGGCGGGGACGTCGATGATCGTGGCCCGCGCGCCCACCGGGGCCGGCGGTTCCCCGGTCCGGGCGCCGGCCGGCAACGGGGGCAACTGGTCCAGCACCTCCACCGGATCGCCGTCCCGGGTGCGGGGCGCCCGGTCGGCCGGGGCGGCGGCCAGCAGGGCGGCGGCCGCGGAGGCGTCCGGCGGCCGCTCGTCGGGATCCCGGCGCAGCAGCCCGTCGATCGCCGCCCGCAGGATCGGATCACGGATCGACTCGACGACGTCGGGTCCCGCCGACTCGGGCTCGGCGCCGTGCAGCAGGGCCACCGCGAGCCGGCCGGCGGCATAGAGGTCGTGTCGCGGGTCCGGCGGCACCCCACCCACCAGCACCTCCGGCGGGAGGTAGCCCGGCGTGCCGATGACCATGCCGACCTGGGTCAGCCGGGCGTCCCGGCGGCTGATGGTCAGCCCGAAGTCGGTCAGCACCGTGTGGAGCGGGCCGGAGCCGGTGACGCGCAGCAGCACGTTGGCCGGCTTCACGTCCCGATGGATCAACGCCGCGTCGTGCACGGCGGCCAGCCCGTCGAGCACCTGACGCAGCACGGTGACGACGGTGCCCTCGGCCAGCGGACCCCAGTCCCCCATGAGCGTGTGCAACGACCCGCCGGCGACCAGATCGCTGGCGATGAGCACCGTGCCGTCCTCGGCCGCCCAGCCGTAGGGGCTGACGATGTGCGGATGGTCAAGGCGAACCGACTGCTCCCGGACGAACCGCAGCAGTTCCCCGGCGTCCCGCTGGCGCAGCAGTTTGGCCGCGCAGTACGTGTCCCGCCGGCGGTCCCAGGCCCGCCAGACCGTGCCCGACCCGCCCGATCCGATGGGGTCGATCAGGGCGTACCGGCCGGCGACGACGTCGCTCATCGGCCCCGGCACCCCCGTCTCGGCATCGGCCGAGTATCGCAGCCGGGAATGCCCGGCCGTCGCCGCCGGTTGATCCTGGCAGTATCGCAGCACCAATTCATCAGCGAATCGACTCGTCGTGAGGGGACATTTCCGTGGCCACGCTGGAACTGACCAAAGAGAATTTCGAAACGACGGTGTCCGGCGACGGCATCGTCCTGGTCGACTTCTGGGCCGCCTGGTGCGGTCCCTGCCGCATGTTCGGGCCGATCTTCGAGGAGGCGTCGGACAAGCACACCGACATCGTCTTCGGCAAGATCGACACCGAGGACCAGCAGCAGCTGGCCGCGGCCGCGAACATCCGGTCGATCCCGACCCTGATGGCGTTCCGTGACGGGATCCTCGTCTTCTCCCAGGCCGGCGCGCTCCCCGGCCCGTCGCTGGAGCAGCTGATCGGCGCCGTCCGCGATCTGGACATGGACGACGTGCGCCGGCAGATCGCCGAGGCCGCCGCCGGCAGCCCGGACACCTCCGATCAGGCCCAGACCGCCCACTGACACCGGGCATACGGGGCGGGCGTTACCGTAAGGCACGATGCCCGCCTCCCTGCCCCGGCGCGTCGCCCTGGTCGGGGCCGCGTTCCTCGTCGTGTCCGCCGGTGCGGTCGTGCCCGCGGCCGCCGCCCCCAACACCGACCCGTACTCGCCACCGAGCGTCACCGTGCAGACCCCGTCGACCGACGGATGCCCGCAGCGGGACCGGCCGCCGCCCGCGGTGGACACGTCCGAGGACGTGCCCGACGGGCAGGCCCCGCCCGAGCCGTTGCCGGTCCCCGCAACCCCGGTCGGCGGCAGCCAGCTCGGGAGCTGCGGGCTGATCCTGCCCGCGAACGCGCCGGCCCTGCCCTCGGACATCAGCGCCGGGGCGTGGCTCATCGCCGACCTCGACACCGGCGCGGTGATCGCGGCCAAGGACCCCCACGGCCGCTACCGGCCGGCCAGCACCCTCAAGCTGCTCACCGCGCAGGTGATGCTGACGAACCTGAAGAACCTCGATCAGGTGGTCGAGGGCACCCAGGCCGACACCGCCCAGGACGGCACCCGCGTCGGCATCGAGGCCGGCGGCACCTACACCGTCCGGGACCTGATCTCGTACCTGGTGATGATCTCCGGCAACGACGCCGCGAACGCGCTGGCCCGGGCCAACGGCGGCTACGACAAGACGATCGCCGACATGAACTCCACGGCCCGGGCGCTCGGCGCCCTGGACACCCGGGCGGCCCCCCCGTCCGGCCTGGACGGGGCCGGCCAGTCGACGTCCCCGTACGACCTGGCACTCTTCGCGCGCGCGGACATGAACACCCCGCCGTTCCCCGAGATCATCTCCCGGCCGGACATCCGGGTGCCGGGCGCCGGCGGCAGCGAGGGCTACATCGCGGCCAACGACAACCAGATCCTGGCCCAGTACCCGGGCGGTCTCGGCGGGAAGACCGGCTTCACCGACGACGCCGGCAACACGTTCGTCGGGATGGCCGCCCGGGACGGCAAGCGGCTGGTCGTGACGATGATGAACGGCACCCAACAGCCCCGGCGGCAGTGGATGCAGGCCGCGTCGCTGCTGGACTGGGGCTTCGCCCTGCCGGCCGGCACGGCGCCCGTCGGGGAGCTGGTCGACTCGCTCGCGCAGGCCACCGGCGGACCCTCCCCGACGCCCAGCGTGCCGGCCCCGGCGTCCGAGTCCGGGTCCGACACTGCCTCCGGGTCGGCGACGGCCTCGCCGGCCGCCGGGGTCGAGCCGACCCCATCGGCCGGGACGACCGCGGGTGAATCGTCCAGCGGGATCCCGGTCGCCTGGATCCTGGCCGGCATCGGCATCCTGGTCGTCGCCGCCGGCGTCGTCCTGCTCATCCGGCGCCGGCACCTGAACAAGAAGGTGGTCTTCGCCGGCGACGCCAAGCCCAAGCCTGACCCGGCCGAACCTGGCGAGGCGGCCGAACCCGATCCGGCCGAACCCGGTGAGGCGGCTGAACCCGTCGCCCAGGAAGCCGCCGACCCGACGGCCGGGGTGCCCGCCACCGAGACCGCCGACCCGGC
>NZ_JBMDXT010000225.1:0-5603 GCF_048594475.1 Nakamurella sp.
GGTCACGCCGGCGACGGGCGGCCAACGCAGCTTCGACGAACTGGGCGAGCCGCTGCGCGAGGTGACCTTCGTGGTGGTCGACCTGGAGACCACCGGCGGCTCGGCGGCCACGGACGCGATCACCGAGATCGGCGCGGTCAAGGTGCGCGGCGGGCAGGTGCTCGGCGAGTTCGCGACGCTGGTCGACCCCGGCCGCAGCATCCCGCCGCAGATCACGATGCTCACCGGGATCACCGACGCGATGGTGTTCGACGCACCCCGGATCGAAGCGGTGCTGCCGATGTTCCTGGAGTTCGTCCGCGGAACGGTCCTGGTCGCCCACAACGCTCGGTTCGACGTGGGCTTCCTGCGTGCCGCCTGCGCCCGCCAGCAGCTGCCCTGGCCCGGCCCGGCGGTCGTCGACACGGTCCGGCTGGCCCGGACCGTGCTGCCGCGCGCGGAGGCGCCGAGCGTGCGGCTGTCCGCGCTGGCCCAGCTGCTCGGGGCCCGCACCCGGCCCGACCACCGGGCCCTGCACGACGCCCGCGCGACGGTCGACGTCCTGCATGCGCTGTTCGAGCGGCTGGGGTCGCTCGGCGTGCACAGCCTGTCCGAACTGCACGACGCCACCCGCGACGTCGCGCCGCACCGGCGGCGCAAGCGCGGCCTGGCCGACCACCTGCCCGCCGCGCCCGGCGTCTACCTGTTCCGCGGGCCGCGGGAGGAGGTGCTGTATGTCGGCACCTCCCGGAACCTGCGCCAGCGGGTGCGCTCCTACTTCTCCGCCGCCGAGCAGCGGTCGCGGATCAACCAGATGGTGCGCCTGGCCGTCCGGGTCGACCACGTCGAGTGCGCGCACGCTCTCGAGGCCCACGTCCGGGAGCAGCGTCTGATCGTCGCCCACCAGCCGCCCTACAACCGCCGGTCCCGCCGGCCGAACGCGGGCTGCTGGGTGACCCTGACCGACGAGCCGTTCCCCCGCCTGTCGATCGTGCGCAGCCCGCCACGGCAGACGGCGGCCTGCCTCGGCCCGTTCTCGCACCGGGTCGCCGCGCAGGCGGTGGTGGAGGCCCTGCAGGAGGTGGTCGCGGTCCGGCAGTGCACCACCCGGATCCGGCGCCGCTCCCCCGACGGCACCCCCTGCGTGCTGGCCGAACTCGGGCGGTGCGGAGCCCCGTGTGCCGGGCAGCAGGACGAGGCGGCGTACGCGGAACTGGTCGACCGGATCGCCGCCCTCGTCGACGGCCGCTCCGACGAGGTGCTCGGCTGCCTGCGCGATCGACTGCTCGGGCGGTCCGCGGACGGCCGGTTCGACCAGGCCGCGGTGGCCCGCGACCGGCTGTCCGCGCTGGCCGCCGCCACCGACCGGCGGCAGCGGCTCGGTGCCCTGGCCGCGATCCGCGAACTGGTGGTGGCCCGGCCGGACGAGCGGGGCGGCTGGGAACTCACGGTGGTCCGGCACGGGCGGTTCGCGGCGGCCGGGCACGCCCGCCGCGGGGTGGACCCGATGCCGGTGGTGGAGGCGATGATCGCCTCCGCGGAGACGGTGCTGCCCGGCACCGGCCCGCTGTTCGCCGCCTCCGCCGAGGAGACGTCCACCCTGCTGCGCTGGATCGAACGTCCGGGCAGCCGGCTGGTCCGCAGCACCACCGCCTGGTCCAGCCCGGCCTTCGGGGCGGGCCGCTGGCGGCCGTTCATGCGTGCCGCCGACATCGCCCGCAGCACCCGGCCGGCGCCGGCCCTGCCCGCCGGCCCGGGGGTCGCGGCGGCGCCGACCCCGGCGTCATAGCATCGCGGCATGGTGACGGCGATCGTGCTCATCGATATCGAGGCGGACCGGATCCCGGAGGCGGCGCAGGAGATCGCCGACCTGCCCGGGGTCGATCAGGTGTATTCGTGTGCCGGTGACGTCGACGTCGTGGCCGTGGTGCGCACGGCCACGCACGAGGCGATCGCCGAGCTGGTGCCCGGCCACATCTCCAAGGTGCCCGGCGTGCTGCGCACGATCACCCACATCGCGTTCCGCGAGTACTCCAGCCGGGACGCCGACGACGCCTTCTCCATCGGCCTGCAGGCGTGATCGGCCGCCCGTGAGGCGGGCTACAGCGGTCCTTCAGTGAGCTTTAAGTCCTCGCCGGTGGGATGAACGGGTCAGTCAGGATCGACCCGCATCGGAGAACGACATGATCACCGCAGGCCCGCTGAGCACCGCCGATCTGGCCGCGACCGTGCGCGCGTCGATCCATGGCGACGTGGTCACCCCCGATGAGCCCGGCTTCGCCGCGGCCGCGTTCGGCAGCACCGGGGTCGCCCCGGAGCTGGTGGTGGTGGCCGCCGGGGCCGCCGACGTGGCCCGGGTCGCCGCCCTGGCCGGCCGGTCCGGTCGCCGGGTGCTCGCCCAGATCGCCGGCCGGCCGACCGAGGTGCGGGCCGCGCGCACCGTCCTGGTCGTCACCCGGCTGCTGGCCAGGGTCCGGCTGGACTCCGCCGCGCGGACGGCCACCATCTGCATCGGCGCGAGCTGGCGCCAGGTGTTGGACGCCGCCGAGCCGTTCGGGCTGACCGCGCTCTCGGCGGCGGCCGACACCTACGGCAGCGGCCGGCCGCGCGCGGCCGGCTTCGCCTTCGCCGCGGACCGGATCCGCTCCTTCGACGTCGTCACCGCCACCGGCGATCACCGCCGCGTCGGCCGCGACGATCCCGACTTCTACTCCCTGCGGCAGGGCCGGACCGCACCCGGCCTGGTCGTCGGCCTGACCCTGGATCTGGTGCCCCAGCCGTCGCTGACCGTCGCCGAGCTCACCTTCGCGGCCGGCGACGCGGCGTCCGTGCTGGCCGGTTGGCAGCGCTGGGCGGTGCGGTTGCCGCGCACCGTGGTCACCGGCATCGCGGTCGGGGCCGGCGGCGACACGCTCGTGGTACGGGTCGGGCAGGTCGGCCGGACGGACCGGTGGGCCGCCGTCCTGGCGTCGCTGACGGCCGCGATCGGGGTCGCCCCGGTCCGCGCGACCGGCGGCCCGGCGACGACCGCGCAGGTCGCCCGGGGCGGGGCGACCGCCGACCGGCTCGCACTCGCCGCCTGACGGCCGACCGACCGGCCGTCAGGCGGTCGCGGCCAGCTCCCGGCCGAGCTCGATCCAGCGGTCGAGCACCCGGGCCGCGGCCCCGGAGTCCAGGGCGTCCTGCGCCCGCTGCACACCGGCGGCCAGGTCCGCGGTCAGATCGCCGGACAGCCCGGCGTACGCGGCCAGTCCGGCGCCGGCGTTGAGCACCACCGCGTCCCGGACCGGGGAGCGCTGCCCGGCGAACAGGTCCCGGGCCACCTGGACGTTCTGGGCCACGTCGCCGCCGCGCAGGGCCGCCGGATCGGCCGGCGCGATGCCCAGCTCGGCCGGGTCGAGGGTGAGCCGCTCGACGGCCCCGGCCCGGACCCGCCAGACCGTCGATGTGGTCGTGGTCGTCAGCTCGTCCAGGCCGTCGTCGCCGCGGAACACCAGCACGTCGGCCCCCCGATCGGCGAACACCTGCGCCATGACGGGGGCCATCGTCGGATTGCCGCAGCCGATCGCGCCCGCGGCCGGCTGGGCCGGGTTCGTCAGCGGGCCGAGGAAGTTGAAGACCGTCGGCACCGCGAGCTCGCGGCGGACGGCGCCGGCGTACCGGAACGACGGGTGGTAGACGGGCGCGAAGCAGAACCCGATGCCCGCCTCGGCCGCGGTCCGCGCGACCTGGGGCGCGGTGAGCGAGATCGCCACGCCCAGCCCCTCCAGCAGGTCGGCGGCGCCGCACTTGCTGGTGGCCGCGCGGTTCCCGTGCTTGACGACGGTCGCTCCGGCCCCGGCCATCACGACGGCGGCCATGGTGGAGATGTTGACCGTGTTGGCCCGGTCCCCCCCGGTCCCGACGATGTCCACGGCCCGGCCGGGCACATCGACCCGGACGGCGTGCGCCAGCATCGCCGCGACCAGGCCGGCGACCTCGTCGGGCGTCTCGCCCTTGGCCCGCAGCGCGACCGTGAAGGCCGCCAGTTGCACGTCGCTGGACTCACCGGACATCACCCGGTCCATGACCCATTCGGTGTCGGCCCGGTCCAGGTCGTCGCCGGCCAGCAGCCGGGTCAGCAGACCCGACCAGGTCGGCGCGCTCACCGCGGCTGCGTGACCGACGGCACCAGCCCGGCGGCCCGCCGACGCAGCAGACCGGCGACGCACTCGGCGGCGGTCACCGGGTCCAGCGGGTAGACCAGGATCTCGTCGGCCCCGCCCCAGGTCGCCAGCCACCGGTCGTCGGCCCGGCGGACCACCAGGATGACCGGCGGGACGACCTGCGCCTCCATGTGGATCTGCCGGCTCACCCCGATCCCTCCGGTGGGCTGGGCCTCGCCGTCCAGGATCAGCACGTCGGCCTCGCGGCCCTGCGTCGCCGTCATCACCTCGTGCACGGCGGAGCACTCGAGGTAGTCGACCCGCCCGACGTCCGGCGCGGGCCGGCGGCCGATCGCGGTGATGATCCGCTCCCGGACCTCCGGGCGGTTGCTGTACACCAGCAGCACGGGGTTGCTCACCGGACCGATGCTAGTTGGCCGAGCGTGCGCGGCCACCATCGAGTAGCGGCGGGGCCTCGCACACGATTCCCACCCGCCGCCGAGGCGATACGAAGCGGCGTCCGCGACGCTGGCCGACGGGGCGCGACCCGCCGCGGGGGGGCCGCAGGGGCATGATCGCCGAGCGCAGTCCATAATCCTCGTGTGACGACTGCGACCAGCCCCGCCGCCGGGCCCTCCGCATTCAGCGCACGTGTCCACACCCTGAACCGGCCGAACATGGTCAGCGTCGGGGTGATCGTGTGGCTGGCCAGCGAGCTGATGTTCTTCGCCGGTCTGTTCGGGGTCTACTTCACGATCCGCGCGCAGTACGACGGCGAGTTCCCGCCGGCACCGACCGAGCTGGACATCGGCTACGCGCTGACGTTCACCATCATCCTGGTGGCGTCGTCCTTCACCTGCCAGTGGGGCGTGTTCGCGGCCGAGCGCGGCGACGTGTTCGCCCTGCGCCGCTGGTACCTGCTGACCCTGGTGATGGGCCTGATCTTCGTGCTGGGCCAGGCGAACGAGTACCACACCCTGGTCACCCACCACGACACGACGCTGGCGTCCTCGCCGTACGGCACCGCGTTCTACCTGACGACCGGGTTCCACGGGCTGCACGTCATCGGCGGGTTGATCGCGTTCGTCCTGCTGATCGGCAAGACCAAGCTGTCGAAGTTCACCCCGGCCCAGGCCACCGGCGCGATCGTCGTGTCCTACTACTGGCACTTCGTCGACGTGGTGTGGATCGGTCTGTTCCTGACGATCTACATCATTCGCTGACCGGGCAGCGCATCCGGCGCCTGACCTTCTACAGTACTTAGAACCAACGGCAAGTTCGGCAGTTCCTACTCGTCAAGCCCGCCGCCAAAACGAGCACGAGGTGTCCACCAGAAATGTCGGTCAACGACACACCACCGGCCGCGGAGCCGCCCCGTCGACGTGCCCTCCCGCGACGCCGTTCCCGGGGCATGCGCCGGATCACCGGCACCCTGGCCCTGCTGCTCGGGCTGACCGCGATGGGCTTCGCCTTCGCCGC
>NZ_JBMDXT010000226.1:0-4055 GCF_048594475.1 Nakamurella sp.
GGTCGGCCCGCCCGCGCCGGTCGCCGCGAACGGCGACGGTTCGGGCCCCGGCCCGGCCGGTGGCTACCTCGTCACCGACGCCGATGCGGCATCCCCGGCGCGGCGCCGGCGGGCCGCGTCCCGGCCGGCCGGCCCGTCGGCCGCGCCGGACGGCTCGGCCGCGCCGGAGGGAACCGGCGGGGACGGCGCGGGCGTCGAGAGCGTGCCCGCCGGATGAGTCAAGGGTGGGCGGCCGGCCCGGGGTGCGCCTCGGACCGGCCGGTTTGCCCCGGCCGACCCGGCCGCGTACTCTGGACAACCGGCACGCTGCGACGCAGCGTGTTTCGTACTGCCTGGGTTTCACCCGGTCGATCCCGCGGTGAACGCGGCGCCGATCGGTGCGCGTGGGCGGGACTATGACAGCAGCACCATCACTGGCACGACAAGAGGCAGGAAGGCGCGTCTGATGTACGCGATCGTCAAGACCGGCGGCAAGCAGTACAAGGTCGCCGAGGGCGACGTCATCGAGGTCGAGAAGCTCGAGGGCGACCCCGGCGCCGCGGTGACCCTGCCCGCAGTGCTGGTGGTGGACGGCGCGGCCGTCACCACCGGGATCGATGCGCTGGCCAAGGTGTCGGTGGCCGGCGAGGTCGTCGCCCACACCAAGGGCCCGAAGATCGTCATCCACAAGTTCAAGAACAAGACCGGTTACCACAAGCGCCAGGGGCACCGTCAGCCGCTGACCAAGGTCCGCGTCACCACCATTTCTGTCGGCTGACGCCGGTCGAACGGGTAGTAGAGGAGAAGCCGACATGGCACACAAGAAGGGCGCGTCCAGCTCCCGCAACGGTCGTGACTCCAACGCCCAGCGGCTCGGGGTCAAGCGGTTCGGCGGCCAGCAGGTGAACGCGGGCGAGATCATCATCCGGCAGCGGGGCACCAAGTTCCACCCCGGTGAGGGCGTGGGCCGCGGCCGCGACGACACCCTGTTCGCGCTGGTCGCGGGCGAGGTCGCATTCGGCAGCAAGCGTGGTCGCAAGACCGTCAACATCGTCGTTGCGGAGCCGGCGGCCACCGCGGCCGCCGTCTGACGCGACACACCTCGACAGGGGCGGCCCGTTTCGACGGGTCCGCCCCTTTCGTGCGTCCTGAGCCCTGAACGGCAGGGCTCGACCGGGCTCGACACAGGTCGAGCGGGATCCGAGAGCGAAGGGAGGTCACCGTGGCCAAGTTCGTCGACCGCGCCGTCCTGCACCTGCAGGCCGGCAACGGCGGTCACGGGTGCGCCTCCGTGCACCGCGAGAAGTTCAAGCCGCTCGGCGGCCCGGACGGCGGCAACGGCGGCAACGGGGGTGACGTCACCCTCGTCGTCGACGACAACGTCCACACCCTGCTGGACTTCCACTTCCGGCCGCACGCCAAGGCCGGCAACGGCCGGCCCGGGCAGGGCGACAACAAGGACGGCGCCAACGGCGACGGCCTGGAGCTGAAGGTGCCGACCGGCACCGTCGTGCTGGGCCCGGACGGCCAGGTGCTGGCCGATCTGATCGGCCCCGGCGCGCGGTACGTGGCCGCGAAGGGCGGCCGGGGCGGTCTGGGCAACGCGGCGCTGGCCAGCCGGGCGCGCAAGGCGCCCGGGTTCGCGCTGCTCGGCGAGCCCGGTGAATCCACCGAGGTGGTGCTCGAGCTCAAGTCCGTCGCCGACGTCGGCCTGGTCGGCTTTCCCAGCGCCGGGAAGTCCTCGCTGGTCTCGGTGCTGTCCGCGGCCCGTCCCAAGATCGCCGACTACCCGTTCACCACCCTGGAGCCGAACCTGGGCGTCGTCACCGCCGGGGCCGAGGTCTTCACCGTGGCCGACGTGCCCGGCCTGATCCCGGGGGCCAGCCAGGGCAAGGGCCTGGGGCTGGAGTTCCTGCGGCACATCGAGCGCTGCTCGGTGCTGGTGCACGTCATCGACTGCGCCACGTACGAGTCCGGGCGCGACCCGATGTCCGACATCCAGGCGCTGGAGCACGAGCTGGCCGAGTACGGCGCCGGGCTCGCCTCCGACCTGACCAGCAAGCCCCGGCTCGTCGTGCTGAACAAGATCGACGTGCCCGAGGCCCGCGAGCTGGCCGAGTTCGTCCGGCCCGACATCGAGGCGGCCGGCCACCAGGTGTTCTGCATCTCCGCGGTCACCCACGAGGGCCTGTCCGAGCTGAAGTTCGCGATGGCGCAGGCGGTCGCCGCGGACCGCGCGGCCCGCCCGGCCCCGGTGCCGCCGCGGCTCGTCGTCCGGCCCAAGCCGGTGGACTCCGAGGAGTTCCAGGTGGCCGTCGACCCCGAGGTCGAGGGCGGCTTCGTGGTGACCGGGGCCCGGCCGGAACGCTGGATCCGGCAGACGGACTTCGGCAACGAGGAGGCGGTCGGGTACCTGGCCGACCGGCTGGCCCGGCTCGGCGTCGAGGAGCAGCTCGCCGCCATCGGCGCGCGCCCGGGGGCGCCGGTCACGATCGCCGACGTCACGTTCGACTGGGAGCCGACCACGCTGGCCGGGGTCGACGTCGTGCCGACCGCGCGGGGTACCGACGAGCGGATCTCGCGCAGCGACCGGCTGGGGGCGGCCGAACGCAAGGCGCTGCACCGGCTGCGGCGCGGGCTCGACGTCGAGGGGCACACCCTCGACGAGGAGGGGACGGCGAACGGCGGATGAGCGTGCAGGAGGCGCTGGACGTCACCGGCTCCGGCTCGGTGTCCGAGCCGCGGCGCGCCATCGGCCAGGCTCGGACCGTCGTGGTCAAAATCGGCTCCTCCTCCCTGACCACGGCGGCCGGCGGCCTCGACCCGGCCCGGCTGGACCGGTTGGTCGACGCCATCGCCGCGCGCGTGGCGGCCGGCTCCCAGGTCGTCCTGGTCTCGTCCGGGGCGATCGCCGCCGGCCTGTCGCCGCTCGGGCTGGCCCGCCGGCCGCGCGACCTGGCCACCCAGCAGGCCGCCGCGTCGGTGGGGCAGCAGCTGCTGGCCCACCGCTACGCCAGCTCGTTCGCCCGGTACCGGCTGACGGTCGGCCAGGTGCTGCTCACCAGCGACGACGTGGTCCGCCGGGCGCATTACCGCAACGCCCAGCGGACCTTCGGCAAGCTGCTGGCGTTCGGGGTGGTGCCGGTGGTCAACGAGAACGACACGGTGGCCACCGCGGAGATCAAGTTCGGCGACAACGACCGGCTGGCCACGCTGGTCGCGCACCTGGTCGGCGCGCAGGCGCTGATCCTGCTGTCCGACGTGGACGCGCTCTACGACGGCGATCCGCGGCACCCCGGGTCCCGGCCGGTCCGGGAGGTGCCCGACGCCTCGGTGCTGGCCGGGATCGCCATCGGCGGGTCCGGCAGCGACGTCGGGACCGGCGGCATGGAATCCAAGCTGACGTCGGCCCTGACCGCGACCGGCGCCGGCATCCCGGTGCTGCTCGCGTCGGCGGCCGATGCGGGCGCGGCCCTGGTCCCGGCCGATGCGGCGGCCCCCGGCCCGGTCGTCGGCACGGCGTTCGCGCCGGCCACCCGGCGCACCCCGGCCCGGCTGTTCTGGCTGCGGCACGCGGCCACCTCGGCCGGCTCGATCGGGCTGGACGCCGGTGCGGTCACCGCGGTGGTCCGGCGCCGCAAGTCGCTGCTGCCGGCCGGCATCACCCATTTCTTCGGTGACTTCGAGTCCGGTGACGTGGTCGACCTGCTGGCGCCGACCGGCGAGGTTGTGGCCCGCGGGTTCGTCGGGCACGACGCCGGCGAACTGCCCGGGATGATCGGCCGGTCGCTGGCCGATCTGCCCCCGCAGCTGCGCCATCCGGTCGTGCACGCCGACGACCTGGTCGCGGTGTCGCCAACTATGGTCGATCCAGCAGTTCCCCCGCCCAGCGAAGGATCCGAGCATGTCCATCCTGGAGCACCCGGTCGCCCCGTCCACCGCCCCGTCCGCCGGTGCGGACGCCGCCGGCACGGTTCCGCCCGCCCGCCGGGCGACCACGTCCGCGACCCGGGACGAGGTCCTGGCGTCGGCGCGGCGCTCCCGGGCCGCGGCGGCCGAGCTGGCCGTGCTCACCC
>NZ_JBMDXT010000227.1:0-7303 GCF_048594475.1 Nakamurella sp.
GTGGAACGTCGACACCCACATCGACCGCGCGCGCCCACCGACCAGGTCGAACACCCGGTCCTTCATCTCGCGGGCGGCCTTGTTGGTGAACGTGATGGCCAGGATCTCGCCGGGCTGCGCGCCGCCGACCGCCAGCAGGTACGCGATCCGCCGGGTCAGCACCCGGGTCTTGCCGGACCCGGCGCCGGCGACCACCAGCAGCGGGGCGCCGCGGTGCTCGACGGCCGCCTGCTGCGGCGGATTGAGACCCTCCAGCAGCTCGGCGGCGCGCTCGCGGGCCCGCTCCGCCCGCTGCCGCGCGAGCTCGGCCGGCGACGGCCCGGGCTCGGCCAGGCCGAAGGTGGGGAGATCGAAAAGACTCGTCATGACGGTGCTCACGCTACCCGCCGGGCCTGACACTCCCGGGTCACCGCGCGGGCACCGGACTCGATCACCTGTTCGGCTCACCCCGGTCAAGTTGATCATGAATGCCTCGGCGGCCGGGCACCGCCTGCGGGACGCTGGCGCGGGCGCCGGGGGGTGTGGTCTACTGGGGCCATGTCCAGCCTGGCCGACTCCCGACGCGCGCCCGCGCGGCCGGAGTTTTTTTATGGGTACCGGATCCCGGTGCCCGTCCGAGGCTGAGCCACCCGCCCACGACGACGCCCCGAGGTCCGCGAGACCCGGGGCGTTTTTCGTGTCCCGGACTCGCGACCGGGGGCCGAGGAGGATCATCATGACCACTGCCCTGACCGCCCCGCAGCCCACCGCCCCGACCCTTCCGGTGCACCTGCGGACCCGATCGACCATCACGGAGCCGGACATCGACGCCAGCGGAACGCCCGAGGAAGTGCCCGTCCCGGAGAGTCAGGAGGGGATCGATGAGCTCCGGCTGGAGATCGATGACATCGACGCCAAGCTCGTCGAGCTGATCCTGCGCCGGACCGCGATCTCGCACGCCATCGGCACCGCGCGCAAGAGCCTGGGCGGACCGAAGATCGTCTACAGCCGGGAGATGGCCGTGCTGGAGCGTTTCCGCGCCCTCGGGCCGGCCGGCACCGACCTGGGCATGATGCTGCTGGCCATGGGTCGGGGCAAGCTCGGCCGCAAGTAGGCCGCAGGTAGGTCGCCAACGGATCGACCCGAGGCCGGGATCGAGCAGGGCGTCCGGGTGCGGGACCGGGATCCCGGCCGGCCGGTCCGTCCGGTGCCCGACCCCGCGCGGCCGAAGTCGGCGACTCGCGTCCCACCCGTCACATCGGCGCTGGCGTCGTCCGCGCCGGCGCAGTTGATCCGCGCGGGCCGGCTCGCCGGACCGGGTCAGACCAGGCGGCGGTCCGAAGCCCAGCGCGAGAGCTCGTAACGGTTGGACTTCTGGGTCTTGCGCAGCACGCTGGACACGTGGGTCTCCACGGTCTTGATGGAGATGAACAGCTGCGCGGCGATCTCCTTGTAGGCGTAGCCGCGGGCCAGCAGCTTGAGCACCTCCCGCTCGCGCGGCGACAGCAGGTCCAGCTCCGGATCGCTCACCGGGGCCGGACCGCCGCGATCGGAGAACGCGTCCAGCACGAAGCCGGCCAGCCGGGGCGAGAACACCGCGTCGCCGGCCGAGACCCGGACGATGGCGTCGGCCAGTTCCCGTCCGGAGATCGTCTTGGTGACGTAGCCGCGCGCGCCCGCCCGGATGACGGCGATGACGTCCTCGGCCGCGTCGGAGACCGACAACGCCAGGAACACCACGTCGGGCAGGCCGGCGTGGACCTGCTCCAGCACCGCGCGACCACCGCCGTCGGGCATGTGCACGTCCAGCAGGACGACGTCGGGCGGGTTCGAGGTGATCCGGACGACCGCCTCCCCCACCGAGCCGGCCTCGCCGACGACCGCGATCCGGTCGTCCCCCAGACCGGCCAGTTCGGCCTTGACCCCGGTGCGGAACAGGGCGTGGTCGTCGACCACGAACACGGTGACCGGCTGCGTCATGCTGGTGCGTCCCCTTGCTGTCTGCTCCCGGCGGCGGCCGGCTCCGGGCCGGCGTCGCGGACCGGCACGCTCAGTTCGATCTCCGTACCGTTGCCCGGCGACGAGCGGACCGAAGCGGTGCCGCCGTGCCGTTCCATCCGGCCGAGGACGGACTCCGCGAGCCCGCGCCGGTCCGATCCCACCACGGCGGGGTCGAACCCGACGCCGCGGTCCCGGACGAAGACGCTGGCGGTGCCGTCCTCGATCTCGGCGTAGACGCTGATCTCCTCGACCTGCGCGTGCTTGGCCGCGTTGACCATGGCCTCGCGGGCCGCCGCGACCAGCGCGTTGAGGTGCTGATCCATCGGTGCGTCGCCGACGATCACCGGCGTCACCGCCACGTTGTAGGTGTCCTCCACCTCGCCGGCCGCCTCGGCCAGGCCGGCCGCGAACGTCTGGTCCACCGGCGCGGCCGGCTCGCCCGGGGTCGCCGCCCCGTACCCGGCGGCGTACCCGGCCGGCCCGTACAGCCAGGTGCGCAGCTGCCGTTCCTGGCTGCGGGCCAGCCGCTGCACCTCCTTGCTGTCGCCGGCCTGTCGCTGGATCAGCGCCAGCGTCTGCAGCACCGAGTCGTGCAGGTGGGCCGCGATCTCGGCCCGCTCCTTCTCCCGGATCCGGCCCTGCCGCTCGTCACCGAGGTCGCGGACCAGACGCACCCACCACGGAATGGTGATGACGGCGACGCCGACCAGGGTCAGCACGACGGCCAGCAACGCCGACCGGACGGCACTGAAATCGGACTGGCCGAGGGCGAAGACCGACAGTCCGCCGACGACCAGCACGCAGCCGCCGACCAGCCGCAGCCAGGCCCCGCGGGACGGCCCGACGATGCCGGCCGCGGACCGCCGCCACCGGGCCCGCCGCGCGTCGTCGGCCTCGCGCCAGATGAAGGCCGCGCCGATGGCGGCCAGGCCGAGCGGGCCGAGGACGCCGCCCAGGGTGTCGCCCAGCCCCATCGCCGCGGCGACGATGAGGATGGCCACGCCGACGGCGGCGATGCCCAACGCCTGCCGGCGCTCCTGCGGGCTGGCCGGCCGGGGTGCGGGTGCGTCGGCGGACGCCTGGGGAACGAAGATCCAGAGCAGCCCGTAGGCGAGGATGCCCGCGCCCGCCATCAGCGCGAGCAGCACGAAGGCCACCCGCACCCAGAGCACGCCGACGCCGAGGTGGTCGGCGATGCCGCCGGCCACGCCACCCAGCACCCGGTAGTCGCGGCGCCGGGTCAGCTTCGGGATGCCGTCGGCGGTCCGGTCCCCCGCGCGCTCGGCCGCACGATCGGCGGCCCGCCGTTCGGCCGGATCGGGCCGGTCGGCCGGATCGGGCCGGTCGGGGGCGGTGGGCGGCACGACGCCGGGCGCCGCCGGCCCGCCGGACGGGCCGGTCACGGTGCGGACACCCGGATCGGACCCGGGTCCGGCCGGCCGGGGTGGCAGCGGCCCGGGCATGGCAGAACCGTCCGGGGACGGCCCGGGCACGACCGGGATCGGCGCCGTCGGACGGGCGTCGGGTTCGGCGACGTCCGGAGCGGCCCCACCCGGCGGCGGGGTCGCCCCGGACCGGTGGATGCGGTGCCGCGCGGACAACTTCACCTCTCCAGAGTCACACGGAACGGGCCCCGGCGGTATGCGGGTTCACCCTGGAAGCGCGAACCAGGGTCATCCCCGATGGTGCCGGACGGGTCCAGGGGCGCACTGTTCACATCATGAGTACGCATCAGGAACAGCCCACCGGGACCGGCGCCCCCGGCGGAGACTGGTGGTCGCGGCGCCCCCGGCGGTCCGGTGCCGACCGCAAGATCGCCGGCGTCGCCGGCGGGCTGGGTCGCACCTTCGGCGTCGATCCGGTCCTGATCCGGGTGGCGTTCGTCGTGCTGACGATCTTCGGCGGCTTCGGTCTGACCCTGTACGTGCTCGGCTGGCTGCTGCTGCCGGCCGACGGCGACGAGGTGTCCCCGGGCGAGGCGCTGCTGGGGCGGGGCCGGTCGGCCACGCCGCCGGTGCTGGCGGTCGGCCTGGCCGTCGTCGCGGCCATCTCGATCATGTCGATGTTCTCCTGGGGCCTGCCGTTCTGGCCGCTGGTCATCGCCGGCGTGGTCGTGGTGCTGGTCGCCCGCAACAAGGGCCGCTCGTGCACCAGGCACACCGCGCACGGCGGGACGCCGTGGGTGGACCAGTGGGCGGCGAAGGCGACCGAGACCGGCCGGTCCTGGGGCGAGCAGGCGGAGCAGTGGGTCGCCCGTCAGCCCTGGTCCGGCACGTCCGGCGAGCGCCCGCCGGGTCAGCAGCAACAGGCACCGTCGCCGTTCGAGCAGCCGGCGTTCTGGGACGAGCAGCGTCCGGCCGCGGCCGACCCGACGCGGGTCAACCTGCGCAAGGACGCCCCGGCCGGACCGGCCGAGCCGCCCGCCCCGCCGGCCCCGCCGGCCTGGGACCCGCTGGGCGTCGCCCCGTTCGCCTGGGACCTGCCCGAGCCGGCCGCGGCACCGGCCCCGCCGGCCCCGCGGGACCGGAACGTCATCGGCCGGATCACTCTTGGCATGGTGCTGCTGGTCGGTGGGCTGGCCGCGGTCGGCAGCCTGCAGGGCTGGTGGGCGCTGTCCTGGGCCGGCGTGGCCGCGGTCGCGCTGACGATCGTCGCGGTGGGCCTGCTGATCGCGTCGCTGCGCGGCCAGGGCCGGTCGCTGATCGGTCCGGGCATCTTCCTGTCGCTGGTGACCCTGGCCCTGACGATCACCGGGATCAACGGCACCACCGGTTACGGGCAGCAGACCTGGGCCCCGACCACGGTGGCCGCGGCGACCCAGGACTTCGAGCTGAACGGCGGTCAGGGCACGCTCGACCTGCGCCAGCTCGACCTGCGGGCCGGCCAGACGGTGGACACCGAGCTGACGGTGCGGGCCGGGCAGGCCACCGTGATCGTGCCCAGCGAGACCGCAGTGAACCTGACCTGCACGGCCAACGCCGGGGAGATCGACTGCCTGGGCGAGCGCCAGGACGGGCTGCACCAGGAGATCACCACCAGCCAGGACGGATCGTCGGACAACGGCACCATCAACCTGACGGTGCACGTCGGCGCGGGCCAGGCGACGGTGCGCCATGGCTGACGGCACGCGGGCGACGGCCCGCCGGCGCGGGGTGAACTGGATCGGGCTGATCTTCTCGCTGATCTTCCTGTCGGTCGCGTCCGCCGGGTTCTCCGGGGACCCGTGGTGGCTGCTCAACACTGCGACGAAGTGGGTGCTCGCCGGGGTGGTCGCGGCGATCGGCATCGGGTTGCTCGTCACGGCCCTGCCCGGGCGAGGCCGCCAGCGCAGCTGACCGCACGCTCCGGTGCACCGGCCAGGAGCCACCAACGGCCCCGCCACCCGCCGGCGGGGCCGTTCGGCGTCCGGGACGGAACGCAGTGCGGCGCCCGCGCGCCTTGGGCGCCGCCGCGGGTTCGGTCGGAGGCCCGGTCAGCCGGAGGCCACGGTCCGGTCCGGCCCGGGTCCGCGGCCCAGGACCGGCCGGGCGGCCAGCAGGGCCAGCGTCCCGAGGCCGGTCGCGGCCAGCGCGACCACGGCCAGCGCCGCCCCCGAAGCCGGGTCGCCCAGCCCGACCAGCGGGGCGGTGACCGCGCCGAGCGCGAACTGGGTCAGCCCGAGCAGCGCGGAGGCCGAGCCGGCGATCAGGCGGTGCCGGTCCATCGCGATCGCCGACGCGTGGGGCAGCGCGAAGCCGACCGCCGACACCATGACGAACAGGGCGGCCAGCACCATCGGCAGACCCCAGCCGGCGGCGACGGTGACCGCCAGCAGCACCGCCCCCACCAGGCCCTGCAGCACGCCGACGGTGAGCAGGGTCAGGGACGTGGTCCGGCGCAGCAGGAGCCGCCCGAGCTGGGTCGCCGCGACGATGCCCAGCGCGTTGAGCGCGAAGCAGGCGCTGAACCACTGCGCGGACAGGCCGAACCGGTCCTGCAGCACGAACGGCGAGGCCGAGATGTAGCCGAACATCGCCGCGGTCACCAGCGACCCGGCCAGCACGCAGCCCACGTACCCGCGGTCCCGGGCCAGGGCCGCGAACGCGGTCCGGGTGGCCCGTAGCCCCCCGGCCGACCGCCGGTCCGGCGGCAGGCTCTCGCGGACGATCACCAGCGAGAGCACCAGCAGCACCACCCCGATGCCGGCCAGGACCCAGAACACCGTCCGCCAGGTGCCCACCCGCAGCACCTGCCCGCCGATCACCGGGGCCAGGATCGGCGCCAGCCCGTTGATCGAGGCGACGGCGGAGAAGAACGCGGCCGCGGCCTTGCCGGTGAACAGGTCGGCGATGACCGCCCGCCCGATGACGATGCCGGCGGCCCCGGCGGCCCCCTGCACCAGCCGCAGACCGATGAGCGCGGTCATCGAGGTGGTGACGGCGCACAGGGCCGAGGCGAGAACGAAGATCGCGACGCCGACCAGCAGCGGCCGCCGCCGGCCCAGCCGGTCGGACAACGGCCCGGTGACCAGCTGGCCGACCGCCAGCCCGACGATGCAGGCGGACAGGGTCAGCTGCGCCGCCGACGACGTCGAGTTCAGCTCGCCCGGCAGCTCCGGCAACGCCGGCAGGTACATGTCCAGGCACAGCGGCCCGAACGCCGACAGCGCGCCCAGCGCGACGATCAACCAGACCCGCGCCCGGCCGCCGGCCGGACCGGACCCGCCGCCGGGGCCGGGGGGATCGGCCGGGGTCACTCCCACTCGATGGTGCCCGGGGGCTTGCTCGTGACGTCGAGCACCACCCGGTTCACCTCCGGCACCTCGCCGGTGATGCGGTTGGAGATCCGGGCGATCAGGTCGTAGGGCAGGCGGGACCAGTCCGCCGTCATCGCGTCCTCGCTGGACACCGGGCGCAGCACGATCGGATGCCCGTAGGTCCGGCCGTCGCCCTGCACGCCGACCGAGCGGACGTCGGCCAGCAGGACCACCGGGCACTGCCAGATCTGCTCGTCGACCCCGGCCGCGGTCATCTCCTCGCGGACGATGGCGTCGGCGGCGCGGAGCACCTCGAGCCGCTGGGCGTCGACCGCGCCGATGATCCGGATGCCCAGCCCCGGCCCCGGGAACGGGTGCCGCTTGACCATGGCCGGCGGCAGGCCCAGCTCGGCACCCAGGGCCCGCACCTCGTCCTTGAACAGCGCCCGCAGCGGCTCGACCAGCTGGAACTGCAGGTCCTCGGGCAGCCCGCCGACGTTGTGGTGGGACTTGATGGTGGCCGTGCCGGTGCCGCCGCCGGATTCGACGACGTCCGGGTACAGGGTGCCCTGGACCAGGAACTTCACC
>NZ_JBMDXT010000228.1:0-34216 GCF_048594475.1 Nakamurella sp.
GGTACGAGGCCCGTACCGGGGACAACCATCATCACCTCGTCTGCCGTTCCTGCGGGGTCATCGTCGACGTCGACTGCGCCACCGGGCACGCCCCGTGCCTGACCCCGGTGGACCGTCAGGGCTTCGTCGTCGACGAGGCCGAGGTCGTCTATTGGGGCCGGTGCCCGTCCTGCGCGACCGTTTCTTCTGTTTCTGCCGAATCCTGATTTCGCCCCAACCACGAAAGGACGTCAGCGTGTCCGACTCCCGCCCCGACGATGCCGTGCTCAGTGACATGAACGAGCCCGACCAGGCCGCCGGAAAGTGCCCGGTGGTGCATGACGCACTGCCGTATCCCACGGCCGGCGATCCGAATCGCGAGTGGTGGCCGGAAAGTCTGAACCTGAAGATCCTGGCCAAGAACCCGCGGGTGGCGAACCCGATGGACGACGATTTCGATTACCGGGCCGCATTCGGGTCCCTGGACCTGGCCGCGGTCAAGAACGACATCGCCGCGCTGCTGACCGAGTCCAAGCCGTGGTGGCCCGCCGACTGGGGCAATTACGGCCCGCTGATGGTCCGGATGGCCTGGCACAGCGCCGGGACCTACCGGGTGCATGACGGCCGCGGCGGGGCCGGGGCCGGACAGCAGCGGTTCGCGCCGCTGAACTCCTGGCCCGACAACGTGAGCCTGGACAAGGCGCGCCGGCTGCTGTGGCCGGTCAAGAAGAAGTACGGCAAGCAGATCAGCTGGGCCGACCTGATGATCCTGACCGGCAACGTCGCCCTGGAGACCATGGGCTTCGAGACGTTCGGCTTCGCCGGCGGTCGCGAGGACGTCTGGGAGCCGGACAACGACGTCTACTGGGGCCCGGAGACCACCTGGCTCGGCGACGAGCGGTACACCGGTGACCGCGAGCTGCAGGGACCGCTGGCCGCGGTCCAGATGGGTCTGATCTACGTCAACCCCGAGGGCCCGAACGGCACCCCGGACCCGCTGGCCTCGGCCCGCGACATCCGCGAGACCTTCGGCCGGATGGCCATGAACGACGAGGAGACCGTCGCGCTCATCGCCGGCGGCCACACCTTCGGCAAGACGCACGGCGCCGGGCCGGCGGACGCGGTGGCCGCCGAGCCGGAGGGCGCGCCCATCGAGCAGATGGGCCTGGGCTGGAAGAGCAGCCACGGCACCGGCGTGGGCGCCGACGCGATCACCTCCGGGCTCGAGGTCACCTGGACCTACCACCCGACCCGGTGGGACAACGAGTTCTTCCACATCCTGTTCGGCTACGAGTGGGAGCTGACCGAGTCGCCGGCCGGTGCCCACCAGTGGAAGCCGGTCAACGGCGGCGGCGCCGACATGGTGCCCGAGGCCTTCGGCGACGGGAAGCGCGAACCCCGGATGCTGACCTCGGATCTGGCGCTGCGCGTCGATCCGGTCTACGAGCAGATCTCGCGCCGGTTCCTGGCCGATCCGGACGCGTTCGCGGATGCCTTCGCGCGGGCCTGGTTCAAGCTCACCCACCGCGACATGGGGCCCAAGGTGCGCTATCTCGGGCCGGAGGTGCCGGCCGAGGACCTGCTCTGGCAGGATCCGCTGCCCGCCGCCGAGGGTGAGCCGCTGCAGCCCGAGGACGTGGCCGCGCTCAAGGCCGCGGTGCTGGCCTCCGACCTGACCGTCGGCCAGCTCGTCTCGACCGCCTGGGCGGCCGCCTCGTCGTTCCGGGGGAGCGACAAGCGCGGTGGCGTGAACGGGGCGCGCATCCGCCTGGAGCCCCAGAGCGGCTGGGAGGTCAACAATCCCGACCAGCTCGCGATCGTGCTGCGGACCCTGCAGGGGATCGCCGACGGCTACGGCAAGCCGGTGCCGCTGGCCGACCTGATCGTCATCGCCGGCGCGGCCGCCGTCGAGAAGGCCGCCGCCGCCGGCGGTGTGGACGTCACGGTGCCGGTCACGGTCGGCCGGGTCGACGCCTCCGCCGAGCAGACGGACGTCGCCTCCTTCGGCTACCTGGAGCCGGTCGCCGACGGCTTCCGGAACTACTACGGCAAGGGCAATCGCCTGCCGGCCGAGTACCTGCTGGTCGACAAGGCCAACCTGCTCACCCTGTCCGCGCCCGAGATGACCGTGCTCGTCGGCGGTCTGCGGGTGCTCGGGGCCAACTGGGACGGATCGGCGCTGGGTGTGCTGACCGACCGGCCGGGCGTGCTGACCAACGACTTCTTCGTCAACCTGCTCGACTACGACACCGAGTGGAAGCCGGCCGACGACACCTCGACCACGTTCGTCTCCGGCGACGGCCGGTGGACCGGCACCCGGGCCGACCTGGTGTTCGGCTCCAACTCCGAGCTGCGGGCGGTGGCCGAGGTGTACGCCGCCGACGACGCCACGGCCAAGTTCGTCACGGACTTCGTCGCGGCGTGGACGAAGGTCATGGATCTGGACCGCTTCGACCTGCGCTGAGCCGGCTCGGCCGCCCGTCGTCGGGGGTCAGCGGGACTCGCGCCAGGCCCGCTCGAACGGCAGCCGCCACGCATGGGGCGCGATCAGCTGGTGGATCGCGTTCGGCCCCCACGACCCCGGCGCGTAGGGCTTGACCGGCGGCGGGTTGTCCAGCAGCGGAGTCGACCGCTCCCAGAGGCTCTCGATGCCCTCCGCGGTCGTGAACAGCGTGTGGTCGCTGCGCATCGCGTCCAGGATCAACCGTTCGTAGGCCTCCAGCACGTCGGCGGCCCGGTCGGTGTCGTGCGCGGAGAACTGCATGCTCAGCTTGTCCATCTTCATGCCGGGGCCGGGTCGCTTGCCGTAGAACGACAGGGACACCTTCGTCTCGTCGGCCAGGTCGAACGTCAGGTGGTCCGGACCCTGCAGCCCCACGCCCGACCCGGGTGGGAACATGCTCTTGGGTGCCTCCCGGAACGCGATCGAGATGATCCGCTGCCCCTCCGCCAGACGCTTGCCGGTGCGCAGGTAGAACGGCACGCCCGCCCACCGCCAGTTGTCGATGCCGCACTTGAGGGCGATGAACGTCTCGGTCTCCGAGTCGGGCGACACGCCCTCCTCCTGCCGGTAGCCGTTGTACTGCCCGCGAACCACATGCGCCGGATCGATCGGCAGCATCGAACGGAAGACCTTGTTCTTCTCCTCGCTGATCGCCCGCGGCTCCAGGGCGGTGGGCGGCTCGATCGCCACGAACGCCATCACCTGGAACAGGTGCGTCACCACCATGTCCTTGAACGCCCCGGTGGATTCGTAGAACCCGGCCCGCCTGTCCAGTCCGAGGGTCTCCGGCACGTCGATCTGGATGTGGTCGATGAAGTTGCGGTTCCAGATCGGCTCGAACAGCCCGTTGGCGAAGCGGAACGCGAGGATGTTCTGCGCCGCCTCCTTGCCCAGGAAGTGGTCGATGCGGAAGATCTGGCTCTCGTCGAACACCTCGTGCACCTGCTGGTTCAGCCGGACGGCGCTGTCCAGATCGGTCCCGAACGGTTTCTCCATCACCACCCTGGCGTGTTCCACCAGCTTGGCGTCGTCCAGCATCTTGACCACGGCCAGCGCCGCCTTGGGCGGCACGCTCAGGTAGTGCAGGCGGCAGACGTCCGGGCCCAGGGCGGCCTCGGCCTCGGCGACGGCCCGGGCCAGCGCCTCCGGCCCGGCACTTTGCGGGACGTACCGCAGGCGCTCGGCGAAGGTGTCCCAGTTGGCGATGTCCTTGGGCCGGCTGCTGAACTCGGCCACGGCCTGCCGGGCGAACTCCCGGAACTGGTCGGTGTCCATGTCCTCCAGAGACGTTGCCACCACCTGGATGTCGGGAGTCAGCGCGGACAGCGACAGGTGGGTCAGCCCGGGCAGCAGCTTGCGCCGGGCCAGGTCGCCGGTGGCGCCGAAGAGCACCACGACGAACGGGGGAAGCTGCTCGGCGTCCCGGCGGTACGGCCGCGACCCGGGAGCCGGGTAGGCGATGGTCTGCGCATCAGGGTGGGCCATGGCGACGATGATCCCACCCGGCCCGCGGCGGGCGGTCGCGGGACCGGTCGGCGGACTCCCGGCCGGGCAGCCTGCACTGGCAGACTGCCAGGATGCCCGAAGGCCACGTGACCCACCGCCTGGCGGCCGGCCTGTCCGACCGGTTCGCCGGCGGCCCGGTCCGCTCGACGAGCCCGCAGGGACGGTTCGCCGACCAGGCCGCCGAACTCGACGGCCACCCGTTCCGATCGGCGCAGGCGTACGGCAAGAACCTGTTCGTGCACATCGGCGACGGGACCGTGCACGTGCACCTGGGGTTGCTCGGCCGGCTGACGTTGACCGACGGCGGCGGCCCCGACGCCCCCGGCGGGGACGGTCGCGGGGCCGGTGGGGACCCCGGTCCCGGGCGGCGGCCGGTGCAGGGCCAGGTCCGCTGGCGGCTGGAGAACGACCGCGGGTGGGCCGATCTGCGCGGCCCCCAGGCCTGCCGGCTGATCGACGCCGCCGAGCTGGCCGCCGTCACCGCCCGGCTCGGGCCGGACCCGCTGCGCGCGGACGCCGACCCCGACCTGGGCTGGGCGCGCGTGCGGTCCTCGGCGACGCCGATCGGGCTGCTGCTGATGGACCAGCGGGTCGCCGCCGGCGTGGGCAACATCTTCCGCGCCGAGGTCCTCTACCGGCACCGGATCGATCCCGGGATGGCCGGCCGTGCGCTGCGCCGGTCGGAATGGGATGCGATCTGGTCCGACCTGGTCGGGCTCATGGAGGCGGCCGTCGTCCGCGGCCGGATCGACACCGTCCGGCCGGAACACGATCCGGTCGCCATGGGCCGGGCACCGCGGCTCGACCGGCACGGCGGCGAGGTCTACGTCTACCGGCGGGCCGACCAGCCGTGCCTGGTCTGCCGGACCCCCATCCGTACCCGGGAGTTCGGCGGGCGCAACCTGTTCTGGTGCCCGCGGTGCAAGCGCCCCAGCCGGCGCCAGGGGGCCGACCCGCGCGCCGCCCGGACCGCCGCCGGCCGGACCCCGACCCGGCTCAGGCCGGCGCCGGCCGATCCGGGGCCGGTGGGACCGCCCGATCCGCCGGCGGGGGAACCAGCGGCACGGCCAGCCTGACGGTCGTCCCGCGGCCCGGCTCGGACGAGACGGTCAGACTGCACCCCTCGGCCGCGGCCCGGGCCCGCATCGTCACCATGCCCAGCCGCCCGCCGGTCGAGTCCAGCCGGTCGGTGCCGCGCCCGTCGTCGACGACGGTGACGACGACGGCGGCGTCGTCGTGGGTCAGGGCCAGGTCGACGGTGCTCGCGCACGCGTGCTTGCGGGCGTTGACCAGGGCCTCCCGCAGGATCCGGTAGGCGGCCTGCTTCCGGGCGACATCCAGGGGCACGTGATCCGCCCCGGACCACCGCACGCTCGTCCGGGTGCCGACGAAGATGCCGTCGGCCAGCCGGCGCAGGGCGGCGCCGAGCCCCTCGCTCGGCGCGGGCGGGTTCAGCGCCGCCATCAGCGTGCGCAGCCGTTCGACGGCGACCTCCAGATTGCCGATCAGCTCCTCGAACTCGGCCGGCGGTTCGCCCGACCGCAGGCCGAGCGTCTCCAGCCGCATGGCCACCGCGATGATCAGCTGCATGGGGTCGTCGTGGATGGCCTCGGCGAGCAGGACCCGTTCCCGCTCCTCGACCTCGGCCAGCTGGTCGATCAGCGCCCGCTGCTCGGCGTCCAGCTGGACCAGCCGGTCGGCGATGAGCGTGTGCTCGAGCCGGTGGCGTTCGGCCCGGCTCCGCGCCCGCTCGTCGCTGACGGCGGCCCCGACCCGGGCGGCCAGCAGGTGCAGCAGGTCCGCGTCCTCAGGCACGAACAGCGGGGCGCCGGGCCCGCGGACCACACTCAGCACGCCGAGCACCGCGCCGGCGTGCCGCACGGGCGCGGTCAGGATCTGGGCGACGACCCGCTCCACCGCCGGGGTGCACCGGACCTGGTGCGCGTCGGCCCACCGGGCGGCGGCCGGGCCGGCCGGCCCGGCCGCCGGCGGGGCCACCGGGTCGGCGTCCCCGGCCGGCCGGATCAGGGCGGCCCGCAGCAGCTCCCGCGCGGCGGGATCGGCGTGGGCGACGCAGTCGGTCTCGACCCCGGGCCCGTCGGGCGACCGGATCGTCAGCACCGCGCCGTCGCCCATCCCGGCCATCACCACGTCGGTGATGCGCTGCCGTTGCCCGGCCGGGGACGGTCGGTCGCCGGCCAGCAGATCGCTGATCCGGCGCAGCAGGTCGGTCCGGGCCTGTGCGACGGCCAGCCGGGCGGCCTCGACCGTCCGGCGCGAGTAGACGACCTCGGTGATGTCCGCGTGGGTGATCACCGCCCGCAGCAGGGTCCCGGCGGAGTCGACCTGCGCGTCACAGACGGCCCGCACGTGCCGGAGTTCGCCGGTGCGCCCGTGCTGCATCCGGTACTCCATCGTGGCGCGCCCGCCGCCGGTGAAGACCCGCGTGAGATCGGCCCGGACACGCTCCCGGTCGGCCGGCACGATCAGCTCGTCGACCAGTCGCAGGCCCTCCTCGGTCGTCTCGGCCCCGATCAGGGTCAGCAGCTTGGCGTCGAACGCCCAGCCGGCGCCGATGTCGAAGCGGCAGGTGCCGACATGGCTGAGCTCCTGGGTCTGCTCGAGCTGGGCCTGCCGGATCCGTTCGCGCGAGACGTCCTCGGACAGCACCATCCCGCCGACGACCCGCCCGTCGGGTGCCGTGAGCGCCCGGCCGCGGACGCGGTAGCGGGCATCCAGGTACGGGCAGGCGTAGTCGATGTCGGTGGCGTGGCCGCGCAGCGCGGCCCGGATCGACTCCTCCATCGGCAGCAGGACGACCTCCGGGATCACCTCCCGCAGCGGGCGCCCGAGGACCGCGTCGGCGCCGTCGGGTCCGTCGACGAACTGGCGGGACAGGTCCCCGCCGATGACCAGGGCCCGCAACTGCTTGTCGAACGAGACCACCGTGCAGTGGGGCAGCGTCTGGACGACGTCGCGGTACATACGCTCGCTGGCGGCCAGGGCCTGCTCGTGGCGCCGGATGTCGGTCACGTCGCGCATCTGCACCAGCCGGAGACCGTCACCGCCGTCGTCCGGCAACGGATCCACCCGGATCTGGACGATCAGCCGGTCACCGGTCGCCGAGATCATCTCGCCCTCGCGCTCGTAGTGGCTGACCGCACCGGAGCGCAGGCGGGCCGCGTTCGTCCGGGCCTGGGCCGCCGACTCCGGCGGGTAGAAGTCGGTGATGACCTGGCCGCACAGCTCACCCAGACCCAGCAGATCGTGCGCGGCCCGGTTGGCGGCGACGATGGTCCGGGTGCGGTCGACGACGAACATGGCCACGACGGATTGCAGGAACGCCGGCTCGCCGGCCACGGCCGGTCGATCCGGGCGTTCGGACGTCGATCTCGCGACCTCGCGCGCCTGGGGTACCTGACGCACCACCACTCCCATCTCCGCACCTGTTCCCACGCAAAGTAATGGGTCGATCACACATTGTGCCCAGGCGCGCGGCTCGGCGCGTGCCCGGGACGGCCGCGGACCGGCGATATGACGCCGGCGCCGGGGGCTTTCGTTCCGTTTGCCGGAAAGAGGAGGATCGGGTCAGCGGCCGGATGCGGCCGGAAGCGGCCGGACGTGGCCGGACGGACCGGAACCGACCGGTCGGCCGGAGGCGGGCGAGAGGATGGCGCGGCATGGGCGAGGACGAGGGGCCGGCCACCACCGGCGTGACGGTGCAGGCACTGGCGGCGGTCGACCTGGGCCCGGAGATCGACGGGATGGCCGGGCGGCAGTTGCGAATGCGAATGGTGACGATCGAACCCGGCGGCGTGTTCGGCCCCGTGCACGATCACCGCGACCGGCCCGGGGTGGTGTTCATCCTGCAGGGCACCGTGACCGACCACCGCGACGGCTGCGTCACCGAGTACGGGCCCGGCGTCGGGTGGCCCGAGGACCGGCAGACCCGCCACTGGCTCGAGAACCGCGGATCCGTTCCGGTGGTGGAGATCTCGATCGACATCGTGCGGACGGAACCGCCCGCGGGGTGAGGACGCGGGTCGCCCGGAGCGGCCGGCGTGCTGGACGGTGCGCGCCCCGGCTGCTAACCTCGGCGCGGCGAGGTTAATACACATTAACCTCGCCGGCCCGGTGGGCCGCCTGCGCCAGCAGCCAAGGAGCATCATGGTCGAGCTCTCGGAAGAGCATGAGGCGTTCCGCGCCGCGGTCCGCGATTTTGCCGAGAAGGAGATCGCGCCCCACGTGGCCCGGTGGGACCGGGACCACCATTTCCCGGTCGACGTCGTGCAGAAGATGGGCGGGATGGGGCTGTTCGGGCTGACCGCCCCCGAGGAGTACGGCGGCGCCGGCGCGGACGGCGACTTCACGTCCCTGTGCGTGGCCATCGAGGAACTCGGCCGGGTCGACCAGTCCATGGGGGTCACCCTGGAGGCCGGCGTCGGGCTGGGGATCAACCCGATCCTGACCTACGGGTCCGCCGAGCAGCGCGCCCGGTGGCTGCCGGACCTGGTGGCCGGGCGGGCACTGGCCGGCTTCGGCCTGACCGAGCCGGGCGCGGGATCGGACGCCGGGGCCACCCGCACCCGGGCCGAGCAGGTGGACGGCGGCTGGGTGCTCAACGGGGCGAAGCAGTTCATCACCAACTCCGGATCGTCGATCACCAGCCTGGTCACGGTGACCGCGCGCACCGGCTCACCGGCCGCCGGCGGACCGGAGATCAGCACGTTCATCGTGCCCGCGGGCACGCCGGGTCTGATCGTCGAACCGGCCTACGACAAGCTCGGCTGGCACATCTCGGACACCCACCCGCTCACCTTCGTCGACTGCCGGGTGCCCGACGGCAACCTGCTGGGGGAGCGGGGTCGCGGGTACGCCCAGTTCCTGAACACCCTGGACGACGGCCGGGTGGCCATCGCCGCCCTGGCCGTCGGCCTGCTGCAGGCCTGCCTGGAGGCGTGCGTCCAGTACGCCGGCGACCGGCACACCATGGGTGGCCCGATCGGCCGCAAGCAGGGCGTCGCGTTCCAGATCGCCGACCTGGAGGTGATGCTGCAGGCCGCGCGGGCGCTGACCTACCAGGCGGCGGCGATGAAGGACGCCATGCTCGCCGGTCATCCCGGGGCGCCGAGCCCGGCCCGGTTCAAGCGGGCGGCCGCCGTGGCCAAGCTCTACAGCTCCGAATCGGCCGTCACCGCGACCCGGATCGCGACCCAGGTCTTCGGTGGCTACGGCTTCATGGAGGAGTACCCGGTCGCCCGGTTCTACCGGGACGCCAAGATCCTGGAGATCGGCGAGGGCACGTCCGAGGTGCAGAGGCTGCTGATCGCCCGCGGTCTGGGCCTGCCGGTGGAGTGAGCCATGGAAACGATGCGTGACCTGGTCGATGCGCTGCGCGATCGGCTGGCCACCGTGCGGCGGGGCGGCAGCGAGGCCGCCCGCCGCCGGCACACCGACCGGGGCAAGCTCCTGGTCCGGGACCGGGTCGATCGGCTGCTCGACCCGGGCAGCCCGTTCCTGGAGCTCGGGGCGCTGGCCGCCTGGGACATGTACGACGGGGCCGTGCCCAGCGCCGGCATCGTGACGGGGATCGGCCGGGTCGCCGGACGCGAGGTCGTCGTGGTCGCCAACGACGCCACCGTCAAGGGCGGCACCTACTACCCGCTGACGGTCAAGAAGCACCTGCGGGCGCAGACCGTCGCGGCCGAGAACCACCTGCCGTGCATCTATCTGGTCGATTCGGGCGGCGCCGACCTGCCGCTGCAGGACGAGGTGTTCCCGGACCGCGAGCATTTCGGCCGCATCTTCTTCAACCAGGCGAACCTGTCGGCCCGCGGCATCCCGCAGATCGCGAGCGTCATGGGGTCGTGCACCGCGGGTGGCGCCTACATGCCGGCGATGTCCGACGAGACCGTCATCGTGCGCAACCAGGGCACCATCTTCCTCGGCGGGCCGCCGCTGGTGAAGGCGGCGACCGGCGAGGTGGTCACGGCCGAGGACCTCGGCGGCGGGGACGTGCACGCCCGTACCTCCGGCGTCGCCGACCACCTGGCCCAGGACGATGCGCATGCCCTGGCCGTCGTCCGCAGCATCGTCGGCACGCTGGAGCGACGGCCCGCCGGCGCGGCGTACCGGACGGTGCCGGTCGAGGAGCCGCACGAGGACCCCGGTTCCTTGGGCGACGTGGTGCCCACCGACACCCGAACCCCGTACGACGTCCGCGAGGTGATCCGCCGGATCGTGGACGGCAGCCGGCTGCACGAGTTCAAGAAGCTGTACGGCGAGACCCTGGTGTGCGGGTTCGCGCACATCTGGGGGCACCCGGTCGGCATCATCGCCAACAACGGCATCCTGTTCAGCGAGTCCTCGCTCAAGGGAGCGCATTTCATCGAGCTGGCCAACCAGCGGGGCATCCCGCTGGTGTTCCTGCAGAACATCACCGGCTTCATGGTCGGCCGCCGCTACGAGAACGGCGGCATCGCCAAGGACGGCGCCAAGCTGGTGACCGCGGTCGCCTGCTCCGTCGTCCCCAAGTTCACCGTGGTGATCGGGGGATCGTTCGGCGCCGGGAACTACGGCATGTGCGGCCGTGCCTACGACCCGCGGTTCCTCTGGATGTGGCCCAACGCCCGGATCTCGGTGATGGGCGGCGAGCAGGCGGCCTCGGTCCTGGCCACCGTGCGCGGCTTCGACGGCCCGGCGGAGGAGGAGGCGTTCAAGGCGCCGATCCGCGCCCAGTACGAGGCCCAGGGTTCGCCCTACTATTCGACCGCGCGGCTCTGGGACGACGGCATCATCGACCCGGCCGACACCCGTCGCGTGCTGGGCATGGGCCTGGTCGCCGCGGCGAACGCCCCGACCCCGGCGCCGTCCTACGGCGTCTTCCGGATGTGACCCGATGATCACCCCCCTGCGCACCCTGCTGATCGCCAACCGGGGCGAGATCGCCCTGCGTGTCATGCGCACCGCCCGCCGGATGGGCGTGCGCACCGTCGCGATCTACACCGAGGCGGACCGGTCGGGCCCGCACGTCCGGGCCGCGGATGCGGCCCGCCCGGTGCCCGGCTACCTCGACATCGAGGCGGTGGTGGCCGCGGCCCGGGACGCCGGCGCGGACGCGATCCACCCCGGGTATGGCTTCCTGTCCGAGCGGGCGGCCTTCGCCCGGGCCGTCGAGGACGCCGGCCTGATCCTGGTCGGACCGCCGGCCGCGGTGATCGAGGCGATGGGCCGCAAGGACGCCGCCCGGGAGATCGCCGTGGCGGCCGGTGTTCCGGTGGTGCCGCGCGGCGAGGACGCCGGCTACCCGGTCCTGGTCAAGGCGGCCGCCGGGGGCGGCGGGAAGGGCATGCGGATCGTCCGCCGGGCGCAGGATTTGGACGAGGCCATGGCCGCGGCCCGCCGCGAGGCGAGGTCGGCGTTCGGCGACGACACCCTGCTGGTCGAACGGTACGTGGAGCGGGGGCGGCACATCGAGGTCCAGATCATGGCCGACGCCCACGGCACCGTGCTGCACCTGCACGAACGGGACTGCTCGCCGCAGCGACGCCACCAGAAGGTGCTGGAGGAGGCCCCCGCCCCCACGATCGACCCGGCGGTCCGCGCCCTGGTCACGTCCGGCGCGGTGGCCCTGGCCGCGCACGTCGGGTACCGCAATGCCGGCACCGTCGAGTTTCTCGTCGACGACGACTCCGGTCAGGCCTACTTCCTCGAGATGAACACCCGCCTGCAGGTGGAGCACCCGGTCACCGAGGCGATCACCGGGCTGGACCTGGTCGAGCTCCAGCTTCGGGTGGCCGCCGGCGAACCGCTGGCGCTGACCCAGGCGGACGTCACGGCGACCGGCCACGCCATCGAGGCCCGGGTCTACGCCGAGGACTCCTTCCACGGCTTCCTGCCGCAGGCCGGCACCGCGTCGGTCGTCCGGTGGCCGGCCGGCGTCCGGGTCGACCACGCCCTGGAATCCGGACAGGCGGTGGGGACCTCGTTCGACCCCATGCTCGGCAAGATCATCGCGCACGGCCCGGACCGGGAGACGGCGCGCCGGAGGCTGCTGGACGCGCTGGACGCCACCGTGATCCTGGGCCTGACCACCAACACCGGCTTCCTGCGGGCCCTGGCGGGCGGCCCCGAGTTCCGGGCCGCAGCGATCGACACCGCCTGGCTGGACCGGAATCCCGTGCCCGAGCCGGCACCGGACGGGCCGCGGATCTTCGCCGCCTGGGCGGCGGCCGCGGCCGCCGCGGCGGCCGACGACGGCCCGTTCCGCGCCGACGGCTGGCGCTCGGGCGCGGATCCGGCGCCGACCATCGTCGAGCTGGACCGGACGGTGACGGTGGACCGCGCGGCTGGCCGGGTGGACGGCCGGCCGGTGCGCGAGATCTCCTGCGCCCAGGGCCGGCTCGAGCTGGAACTGGACGGCACGGCGGTGTCGGCCTTCGTCGACGTCCGTGCCGGGGCGACCGAGGTCGCCCATCGGGGCCAGCGGTTCGTGTTCACCCGGCCCGACGTCTTCGGCGAGCACGTGCCGTCCGCCGGTGACGGCGTGCTCACCGCTCCGATGCCGGGCACGGTGATCGACGTGCGGGTGGCCGACGGCGACGACGTCGACGCGGGTCAGCCGCTGCTGGTGCTGGAGGCCATGAAGATGGAACTGGCGGTCAAGGCACCGTTCGCCGGGACCGTGGCCGGCCTGACCGTGGCCGTCGGCACCCGGATCGGGCTGGGTGCCGCGCTGGTGCAGGTCGTTCCGGCGGCCGGTCCGGCGGACGGGGCCGGCGGGGCCGTGGGCGAACGGCCGATCACGGCAGGGTGACCGGGAACAGGTCGGTCCGGGCGACCACGCGGTCGCGTTCCGGCGCCAGAGCGGTCCGGCGTGGGTCGCGGAGGAAGCCGTCGAGTCCCTCGTCGGTGGCGAACTCGATGAGCTGGACCTCGTGGGGGTGGCCCCCCTCGCCCGCGCCGATCGCCCGGAGCCGGACGTGTCCGCCGTGGTCGGCCAGGATCGCCAGCACCCGATCCTCGTAGCGGCCGAGCGCGGCGGGCCGACCCTCGTGCGCCCACAGCAGGCAGCACCAGATCCGGGGGTCGGCGGCGGCGTCCACGCCGCGATTGTGCCCGACCGTTGCCGCACAGCGCCTCACACCCGGTCCAGCACGGCCGTCAGGGGCGCGGGGACCCGGTCCGGGTCGAGCGCGGCCACCAGCAGCGCGGCATACCGTTCCTTGCGCCCGGCCCGGGAGCCGAAGAACCGCCGCAGGACGGCCTCCGGCGGCCGGCCCCGCTGCGCGGGCATGGCGAGCAGGCGGCGCAGCGACGGTCCATCGCCGGCCGCCGCGATGACGGCACCGACCCGATCCACTCCGAGCGCCCGGATCAATTCCTCCTCCAGATCGCCCTGGCAGCCGTAGAAGCCGAGCCGGGCCGGCCCGTCCGGCCGGGTCGCGTCCGCGAACCCGGCGCCGGCCAGCCCGCGGCGCAGCTGGCGCTCCTGGGCCGCGTCGTACAGCCCGGCGAGGGTCAGCCCGCGCCCGAGCGGGCCGTAGCGGGTGGCAAACGCCCGCACGTTGGTGATCCCGCCCATGTCGATGATCTGGATGCCGTCGGCGGCCAGGTCCCGGCCCCGCCGGGCGGCCAGGGTGGCCAGCGCGACCCGGTCGCTGGTGCCCTCGACCAGGACGACGGTCCGGGGCGGCGCGGTGCAGGTCACCGGCCGAGCGTGGGACCCCACCGGTCCGGCGTCAAGGCGATTCCGGCCCGGGCGCGCCGGCGCCGGGCCGGTACCGGTCCGCCAGCGCGGCGGCCGCGGGCGCGTCACACCGGTGGCCGGCCAGCACCACCCGGTGCCACAGCGCCCAGGTCGCACCCGGGGCGAGGGTGAAGGCGGTGTCGAACGCCGGCGACGGGCAGAGCGCCGGGAACGCGCCGGTCCGGACGAACCAGCGCACCGGGACCGGTGCCGACGACCGGCCGGCGAACATCAGAACGGTCCCGCCACCGTCGATCTCGTCGTGGTCACCGGCCACCGCGAGCCACTCGCCGGTGGAGCCCATCGCCCCGTCCTCGTCGCCCGGCCCGGCCGGGGTCAGCACGTCGCCGCCGGTCCACGCCCGGGGGCCGCGCCAGAACAGGCCGGTGTACCCGGCCCGCGGCCGGCCGAGGGTCGTCGGGCTGCCGACCACCAGCGGCCGGTCGCGCAGGTTCGTCAACCGGCTGGCCACGTCCAGCGCCCAGGTGTCGGCGGCCGGATCGACGCCGTGCACCCGCAGCGTCCGCCGCTCGGCCAGCCACGCCCGGCCGCCGGCCGTGAGCCAGGTCAGCCGCTCCCGGACGATCGCCTCACCCGGCGGCGCCGCGTCGCCGCCGGCGATCAGGTCGAAGCCCTCGTGCCGTTGCCGGCCGTTGTTGTCCCGCTGCACGTACCCGTGCGGCGGGTCGGTCACGGTCGGGTCGAAGGTGGGCCCGCCCCAGAAGTTCTCCCCGGACAGGTGGGACAGCGTCAGCTGCAGCCCCTTGTGCCAGCGGTGGTCCCACGGCCGGTAGGCGCTCAGCGGCGCGCCGCGCAGCGAGCGCAGCGGGAACACGTAGGGCTTGACCGACTCGGTGACGGGCGCGACCGGACGGAACACGTACCGCGCGATCTCCACCGCGCCGACGGCGACGGACAGGTGATCGGCGGCGATGGTGACGGCCGGGCCCGCCCCGTCCCCGGACGGCTCAGCCACCGGCGGTCCCGGGGGGCCGGCCGTTCATCGACCGGTAGAAGGCATCGGCCGGCCCGAGGTCGGCCGGGCGGACCGTCGTGTCGGTCAGCGCGGACCGGTACAGGCCGGCGATCAGCTCCAGGACCCGGCGGCCGTCGGCCCCGCCGGCCGCCGGCCGCACGCCGGCCCGGAGCGCGGCGAGCAGATCGCCCAGCGCCGCGGCGTGCCCGCTGGGCACATCCGGCTCGGGCGGCCAGCCGGCGACGGGCGTCCGGCCCGGTGCCGGGGTCCAGGTCCAGTGGGAGTTGTCGTACCCGTAGAGATGGGTCAGTTCGACGGTCGCGTCCGTGAAGTCCAGCCGCAGGTGGCTGACCTCGCGCGGCGACAGCAGGCTGTTGACCACCGAGACCATCGTCCCGCCGGCGAACCGGACGATGGCCATGGAGACGTCCTCGGTCTCCACCGGTCGCTGCAGCGTCGCCATCGACGCCCGGATCTCGGTCCAGTCGCCCAGCAGCCAGAGCAGCAGGTCCAGCTGATGGATGCCGTGCCCCATGGTCGGACCGCCGCCCTCGGTCGCCCACCGGCCCCGCCAGGGCACCTCGAAGTAGGCCGGCGGGCGGTACCAGAGGGTCTGGCACAGCCCGACCAGGGCCGGGCCGATGGTGCCGTCGCCGATCCAGCTCCGCAACCGGCGGGCCGCCGCGCCGTACCGCTGCTGGAACACGTAGGCGACGTAGGGACCGCCGTCCCGTTCGTGGGCGGCCATCTCGTCGTACTCGGCCAGGGACAGGGCCGGGGGTTTCTCGCACCACACCCAGGCGCCCGCGTCCAGGCAGCTGATCACCGCCGTCCGGTGGGCGGCCGGCGGGGTGCAGACGAACACCAGGTCCGGCCGCTCGGCCGCCAGCATCGCGTCCACCTCGGTGTACACGGCCGGGATCCGCCAGTTCCGGGCCACCGCCCGGGCCCGTTCCCGGTCGACGTCGACGACGGCGACCACACTCAGCACGTCCGCATGCGCGGTGGCGGCCGGCAGATGGGCGGCCTGCGCGATGCCGCCGGCGCCGACCACGGCCGCCCGCAGCCGGCCGGTCGGCGTCATCGCCGCCGGCCCGGCCCGGGGGCCGGAAGTCCTGTGCGCACCGCGCCTCCCGTCGGCTCGCCCGGAGCATCAGCGCTCGCCCGGGAGGTCAGCCTAGCCCCGGACGGTCAGCGGCGGTCCAGGGCCAGCGGGCGCCCGGCGGTGGGCCGGAAGGTGTGGGTCTGCACCGCGGATCGCAGGTGCCGGCGCAGTTCCCACCGGTCGCCGCGCAGCACGCCGTGGGTGCGGGCCTGCACCAGCACGTTGCCCAGGGCCGTGGACTCCACCGGTCCGGCGATCACCGGCCGGCCGCACGCGTCCGCGATCAGCTGGCACAGCAGGACGTTGCGGGCCCCGCCGCCGACCACGTGCACGACGTCGATCCGCCGCCCGGACAGCCGCTGCGCGTCCTCGATCCGATCGGCGAAGGTGACCGCCAGGCTGTCCAGGATGCAGCGGACGATCTCCCCGGGGGTGGTCGGGATCGGCTGGCCGGTGGCGCGGCAGGCGGCCGCGATCCGGGCGGGCATGTCGCCCGGGGCCAGGAACTCGGGGGCGTCCGGGTCGAAGACGGGCCCGCCGGCGGGCACCCGGGCCGCCTCCTCCAGCCGGCCGGCCAGGGTGCCCTTGACACCCTGCAGCTTCCAGGTCCGCAGGGTCTCGGACAGGATCCATAGACCCATCACGTTCCGCAGGTACCGGATGGTGCCGTCGATGCCGCGCTCGTTGGTGAAGTTGGCCGCCCGGCCGGCCTCGGTGAGCACCGGGGCGTCCAGCTCGACGCCGACCAGTCCCCAGGTGCCGCAGGAGATGTAGGCGAAGTTCTCGTCCTGCGCCGGGACGCCGACGACGGCCGAGGCGGTGTCGTGCGAACCCACCGCGGTGACCGGGACGGGCCGGGTGATCCCGGTGTCGGCCCGGACCGCGGCCGTGAGCTCGCCGACCACGTGCCCGGGGGCCACGACCGGCGGGAGGAGACCGTCGGGCAGGCCGAGCGCGGCGATCAGGTCCCGGTCCCAGTCGCCGGTGACCGCGTCGAGCAGGCCCGTGGTCGAGGCGTTGGTCTGCTCGGCGACCCGGGCGCCGGTCAGCCAGTAGCCGAGCAGGTCCGGGACGAGCAGGGCCTGCCGCCCGGTCAGGTCGGGCTCCGCGGCGAACTGGTACAGCGTGTTGAAGGGCAGGTGCTGCAGGCCGTTGACCGCGTACAGATCGCGCGGGCCCACCGTGCGGTGCACCGCGTCGATGACCGGTTCCGTCCGGGGATCGCGGTAGTGGCGCGGATTGCCCAGCAGCACGCCGGCCGGATCGACCAGTCCGTAGTCGACCGCCCAGGTGTCGATACCGATCCCGGCCAGCCCGGGGGCCTGCCCGAAGGCGTCCCGCAGGCCGGCCAGCACGTCCTGGTACAGGCCCAGGATGTCCCAGTAGAGCCCGTCGGGCAGCCGCACGGCGCCGTTGCGGAACCGGTGCACCTCGGTCAGATCGATCTGGCCGGGGGACACCCGGCCGAGCATCACCCGGCCGCTGGAGGCACCGAGATCCACCGCGGCCAGCGCGATGCCGGAGGAGCGCTCAGCAGTGTTCATCGCAGGAAGGCGGCGGCGACGCCGGAGTCGACCGGGATGTGCAGGCCGGTGGTCTGGGACAGGTCGCCCGCGGTGAGCGCGAACAGGGCGGCGGCGATGTGTTCGGGCAGGACCTCCTTGCCCAGCAGGGTGCGCTTGGCGTAGTAGGCGCCCAGGTCGTCCTCGGCGACGCCGTAGACCGCGGCCCGGGAGGCGCCCCACCCGCCGGCGAAGATGCCGGAGCCGCGGACCACGCCGTCGGGGTTGATGCCGTTGACCCGGACGCCGTGCGGGCCGAGCTCGGCGGCCAGCAGCCGCACCTGGTGGGCCTGGTCGGCCTTGGTCGCCGAGTAGGCGATGTTGTTCGGGCCGGCGAAGATGCTGTTCTTGCTGGAGATGTAGACGATGTCGCCGCCCATGTTCTGCTCGATCATGATCCGCGCGGCTTCCCGGGAGACCAGGAACGAGCCCTTGGCCATCACGTCGTGCTGCAGGTCCCAGTCCTTGACGGTGGTCTCCAGCAGCGGCTTGGACAGGGACAGGCCGGCGTTGTTGGCGACCAGGTCGACCCCGCCGAACGCCAGGGTGGCGGCCCGGAACGCCGCGGCGACCGCGTCCTCGCTGGAGACGTCGGCCTGCACCGCGACGGCGACGTCGGGGCCGCCGAGGGCGTCGGCGACCTGCTGGGCGTTGTCCAGGTTCAGGTCGGCCACGACCACGCAGCCGCCCTCGGCGGCGATCCGGGTGGCGATGGCCTTGCCGATGCCGGACGCGGCGCCGGTGACCAGCGCGACCCGGGTGGCCAGCGGCCTGGCCTTGGGCATCCGCGCCAGCTTGGCTTCCTCCAGGGCCCAGTACTCGATGGCGAACTTCTCCGCCTCCGAGATGGGTTCGTACACCGAGACCGATTCGGCCCCGCGCATGACGTTGATCGCGTTGACGTAGAACTCGCCGGCGACCCGGGCGGTCTGCTTGTCCTTGCCGAAGGAGAACATGCCCACCCCGGGCACCAGCACGATCGCCGGATCCGCCCCCCGGATGGCCGGGCTGGCCGGGGTGGCGTTGCGGTCGTAGTAGGCCTGGTAGTCGGCCCGATAGGCCTCGTGCAGCTCGGTGAGCCGGGCGATGACCTGCTCGACCGGGGCGTCCGCGGGCAGATCCACGACCATCGGCTTGACCTTGGTCCGCAGGAAGTGGTCCGGGCAGGACGTGCCCAGCTCGGCCAACGCCGCCAGCTTCTCCCGGGACAGGAAGTCCAGGACCCCGTCGGCATCGGTGTAGTGGCCGACCTGCGCCCGGTCGGCCGACGCCAGGCCGCGGATCGTGGGGAAAAGCGCGGCCGCCTTCGCGTGCCGCTGCTCCTGCGGCAGGGCCTGGTAGCCGGGCACCACCGGACCGAACGGCTCGGCGACCCCGTTCTCGGCCAGGAACGCCTCGGCGCTGCGGATGATCTCCAGGCTGTTCGCCTCGGCCTGCTCGGACGTCTGGCCCCAGGCGGTGATGCCGTGCCCGCCCAGGATGGCGCCGATGGCCTGCGGGTTGGCCGCCTTGACCGCGGAGATGTCCAGTCCCAGCTGGAACCCCGGACGCCGCCACGGCACCCAGACGACCCGGTCGCCGAAGCACTGCTCGGTCAGCTTCTGCCCGTCCCGGGCGGTGGCCAGCGCGATCCCCGAGTCCGGGTGCAGGTGGTCGACGTGGGCGGCGTCGACCAGCCCGTGCATCGCGGTGTCAATTGAGGGCGCCGCCCCGCCCTTACCGTGCAGGCAGTAGTCGAACGCCGCGACCATCTCGTCCTCGGCGTCCACGCCCGGGTAGACGTCGACCAGCGCGCGGAGCCGGTCCAGCCGCAGCACGGCCAGGTTCTGCTCGGTCAGCGTGCCCAGGTCACCGCCGGACCCCTTGACCCAGACCAGCTCGACCGGGGCGCCGGTGACCGGATCGATCTCGGTGCCCTTGGCCGAGGTGTTCCCGCCGGCGTAGTTGGTGTTCCGCGGGTCGGCGCCCAACCGGTTGGACCGGGTGACCAGATCGGCGACGGTCGAGTTCTTGCTCATTGGTGTTCTGCTCCTGGAGGTGTCGAGATCGGTGGGAAACGAGGACAGGATGCTCAGGCGCCCCAGGAGGCCTGGGTGCCCCCGATGCGCTCGTCGGCCACCCGGCGGGCGTAGCCGGACTCGGCGAACGCGCGGACCGGGTTGCGGGGCAGGCCGCGCTCCTCGCGGCGGTCCGCGAGCCGGGCCCGGACGTCGGTCTCGTAGGCGTCGGTGAGGATCTCGTTCGCGCCGAGCACGTCACCGGCCCGCTGCGCGGCGGCCAGCGCGTCCCGGTCCACCAGCAGCGCCTTGGCCAACGCCTGTTCGACGTTGAGCACCGACCGGATCTGGCCCGGGATCTTCTCCTCGATGTTGTGGCACTGGTCGAGCATGAAGTTCACGCCGGAGTCCGGCCGGTGCGCGCCCTGGGCGACGATCTGGTCCAGGATGCGGAACAGCTGGAACGGGTCGGCCGAACCCACGATCAGATCGTCGTCGGCGTAGTTGCGCGAATTGAAGTCGAACGCCCCCAGCCGGCCCACCCGGACGAGCTGCATCACGATGAACTCGATGTTGGTGCTCGGGGCGTGATGGCCGGTGTCCAGGATGACCTTGGCCCGCTCACCCAGGGCCAGGCAGTGCAGCAGCGAGGTGCCCCAGTCCGGGACGTCCATCGTGTAGAAGTACGGCTCGAAGATCTTGTACTCCAGCAGCAGCCGCTCGTCGCCGGCCAGTTCTGCGTAGATCTGGGCGAGCGAGTCGGCCAGCCGCTCCTGCCGGCCGACCAGGGAGTCCTGGCCCGGATAGTTGGTGCCGTCCGGCAGCCAGATCTTCAGATCGGTCGACCCGACCTGCCGCATGATGTCGATGCACTCGCGGTGGTGATCGATCGCCTTCGCCCGGACCCGCGCGTCCGAGTTGGTCAGCGAGCCCAGGCGGTAGTCGTCGTCCTGGAACAGGTTCGAGTTGATCCCGCCGATCGCCACCCCATGATCGGCGGCGAAAGCGGCGAGCTTGCCGAAATCCTCGACCCGATCCCACGGAATATGCAGGGAAACCTTCGGGGCCAACCCGGTCAGCGCATTCACCTGCGCGGCGTCGGCGACCTTCTCGAACACATCCCGCGGGGTGCCGGGGGTGGTGAACACCTTGAACCGCGTGCCCGAGTTCCCGTACGCCCAGGACGGCACCTCGATCCCGAAATCATCCAGATCGGCAAGCGCAGCGGTGGTGGTCATGGGACGTCCTCGTCTCGGTCGGGGCGGATGCCTCAATCATGGATTGATACGTTTCAGTTGTCAACCCCAGTCATGGGCTTCTCGGGTGAGAAAGCCTTGCTCCTGCGGTGCTTGTCCGCCGGTGCAAGCAGATGAGTCGTTTTATAGCGGTGTCGGTGTCGGTGTCGGTGTCGGTGTCGGTGCGAGTGTCAGCGTCGGACGTCGGCCGGCGGCCCGTCCGGGGCGGCCCAGTCCAGGGTGCCCTCCCAGTCCCCGCGCACGGCGCAGACCAGCGCACCCATCCGCGCGCCGGCGGCCAGGCAGGCGTGGAGCGGCCGCCGGTCGGCCAGTTCGGCCAGGAAGGCGCCGACGAACGCGTCACCGGCACCCACCGGATCGACCGGCTCGATGGGCACGATCGCGTGGCGGTGGACCGCGCCATCGGCCAGGGCCAGGGCCCCGAGCGCACCCAGCTTGAGCACCACGGTCCGGGGGCCGAGCGCGGCGATCCGACGGGCCTGCTCCTCGGCTCGCGCCCACGGGTACGGATGCGCGGCCGGGTCCGGGTCGCCGCCGAGCAGCAGCGCGGCCTCCTCCGGCCCGGCGAACACGATGTCCGCCGCGGTCGCCAGGTCGCGCAGGACCGGCGCGGCCGCCTCGGGGGTCCACAGCGTCGCCCGGTAGTTGACGTCGAAGCTGATCGCCGCACCGCCGGCGCGGCCCAGCTCGATCGCCCGGCGCAGGGCGGACCGGGCGCTGCCGCTCAGGGCGGCGGTGATGCCGGTGAGATGCACGATCTCGGCCCCGCCGAGCAGATCCGGGTCCAGATCGTCGGCGGACAGCCGGGATCCGGCACTGCCGGCCCGGTAGTACCGCACCCGGGTCGGCACCCCGTGCCGGTGCTCCTTGAGCATCAGGCCGGTCGGGGCGTCCGCGTCCCGGGCGGCGGCGACGTGCACCCCCTGCCCCAGGAGTTCCCGCTCGATCAGCGACCCGAGGTCGTCGTCACCGAGCCGGCCGATCCAGGCGGACGCCACGCCGACGCGGGCGGCGGCGATCGCGACGTTGGACTCGGCGCCACCGATCGTCAGGGTCGGGCCGGTCCCGGGGCGGAGCAGGCAATGATCGGGGGTACCGAGCAACGCCATCGTCTCTCCGACGGTCACGATGCGGGGCGAACTGCGGGCAGCCATGACGAACTCCTCGACGGTGGGGGCGGGGCGCGGGATGGGTCAACCGGTGGGCAGGCCGGCCGCGCGGAGCTGGTCGTCCAGGTTGAAGACCTCCGGCAGGTACCGGAACTCCTCGTCCGGCCGGCCCGGCGCGCGGGCCGACCCGGCGTCGGTGGTGTCGGTGGTGTCGGTGGGGCCGGGGCCGGCGGCGAACAGCAGGGCCATCTCGGCCTGCCACCGGGCGTTGACCTGCGTGGCGGACATCCGGGCCTGCGCCAGGGTCCGGTCGTCGGCCTCGAAGTAGCCGACCAGCAGGCCGGTCTCGGACAGGAACAGCGAGTAGTGCCGCCAGCCGGCGTCGCGCAGGGCCGCCAGCATCTCGGGCCACACGGCGGCGTGGCGTTCCCGGTACCGGTCCAGGTGTCGCGGGTCGACCTGCGAGGTGAAGCAGTAGCGCGTCATGGGACCTCCTTGCGGGTCGGACGCCGAGCGGCCGGGCCCCATCCGTGCGGAGGGGGCCCGGCCGGGACGGTCAGTGCTGGGCGACGGCTTCCTTGGTGGTGTCGGTGCGACCGAGATCGGCCAGTGCGGTGCCCCTGGTCTCGGGGGTGAACCAGGCCGCCGCGGCCGCGACCACGGCGATACCGAAGGTGACCGCGCCGATGACCAGCGGGACGTTGGTCGAACCGGGGGGAGCGATGGCGGCGAACAGGGTCGGGAACAGCGAGGCGATGGCCAGGCCGACGTTCTGCGACACTGCGAAGCCGGTCACCCGGACCTTCATCGGGAACTGCTCCTGGAAGAAGGTGGCGAAGGTGGCGTTCCACATCTGGAACAGCAGACCCTGCACGATGATGACCATCAGGATGACCAGGAACAGGTTCCGCTGCTCGATCGTCCACAGGTACGCACCGGCCAGGGCACCGCCGGCCAGGCCGCCGAAGATCATCAGCGAGCGCCGGCCGATGCGGTCGGACAGGGCACCGAACAGCGGGATGGTGGCCACCGCGACGACGTTGGCGACGAGCGTCACCCAGAGCATCTCGCTGGTGGTGAATCCGTTGCCGTAGCCCTTGGCGGTGGCGTAGGAAATGCCGAAGACCAGGGTGGCCGAGCCGATCACGTTCGTGAAGGTCATCAGGATGCAGCGGACCGTGGCCCACGGCTGGTCGCGCAGCAGGTCCAGCAGGGGCAGCCGGCGCTTGACCGCGGTGTCGGCCTGGGCGGCGAAGATCGGCGGCTCCTGGACGCGACGCCGGATCACGAAGCCGGCCAGGATGACCACCGCGCTGAGCAGGAACGGGATCCGCCAGCCCCAGGCCAGGAACGCCTCGTCGGGCAGGAGCGCGGCCAGCGGCAGCATCGCTCCGGTGGCCAGGATGGACCCGGCCTGCGTGCCCTGCAGGCTGAAGCTGGCGAAGAAGCCGCGGCGGTCGTCGGGCGAGTGCTCGACGATCATGGCGCTGGCCCCGCCCAGCTCGCCGGCCACGGCGAAGCCCTGGACCACCCGGAGCACGACGAGCAGCAGTGGCGCCAGCATGCCGACCTGCCCGTAGGTCGGAAGCACGCCGACGAGCAGGGTGGAGACGCCCATCAGGAACATCGCCCACACGAGCACGTTCTTGCGCCCGTGCCGGTCGCCCCAGGCGCCGAGCACGACCGCGCCGATGGGTCGGGCGAAGTAGCCGACCGCGTAGGTGGCCAGCGAGGCGACCAGGGCGATGGTCGCGTTGCCCGACGGGAAGAAGACCGTCGGGAAGACCAGCGCCGCGGCCTGGGAGTAGAGCGCGAAGTCGTAGTACTCCAGGGCGCTGCCGATCCAGCCGCTCAATGCGGCCTTGCGCGGATCGCGGTGCCCGGTGCCCGGATCGGCGCCGGCGCCGTCCACTGGTGCGGTGCTCATGCAGGTCTCCTTCGTCGGCGGTGACAAGGGCCGGTCGGTCCCTCTCGGCTGGGCTCGGCGGCGTGTGCTCAGGCCGGGCCCGGGTGGCTTGGAGAGAACGCTAATGCATCGTTTCAATCACGTCAAGCATCCGCATTCCCGAAGATTTGTCAGGGGGGTCGGGATGCGTATTCCAGCGCCTTGAACTGCAGTGATAGCACGAGAGCGGCAAGCGGTTGACCCACCTCCGCTTATGTGTCATGGTTGAAACCATCAAGACGGACCATCCATCCGTTCATCGCCCCGGGTGGGCGGCGGGTGCCGGCCCCGCCGGGCGGGCCATGGCGCCGGACCGAACCCCGGGGACCACCCACGAGATCAAGGAAGATCGATGACTGCTGAGACGACCCTGCGGCCCAAGGTGTGGCCGGTCAAGCACAGCCCCCTGCTGCGCGCCCCCGAGCGGTTCGTCACGCGGCCGCAGATCCGCGAGCTGATCGAGCGGCTCACCGCCAATCTGGTGTCCATCACGGACGAGACCGGCGAGTTCCTGCTCCGGCTGGACGACGGGCGGGTCATCGACACCAAGGGCTGGGCCGGGTGGGAGTGGACGCACGGCATCGGGCTCTACGGCATCTGGCAGTACTGGAACCAGACCGGTGACACCGCCATGCGCGACATCATCGACGACTGGTTCGCGGCCCGGCTGGCCGAGGGCACCACGAAGAACGTGAACACGATGGCGCCGTTCCTCACCCTGGCCTGCCGGTACCAGGAGACCGGGGACCGGACCCTGGTGCCCTGGCTGGACAGCTGGGCGGAGTGGGCGATGCGGGACATGCCCCGGACCCCGCGCGGCGGCATGCAGCACGTGACGCTGGCCGAGGAGAACCACCATCAGCTGTGGGACGACACCCTGATGATGACCGTGCTCCCGCTGGCCAAGATCGGCGTCGTGCTCGACCGTCCCCAGTACGTCCGCGAGGCCACGTTCCAGTTCCTGACCCACGTGACCCACCTGATCGACCGCACGACGGGGCTGTGGTTCCACGGCTTCTCGTTCGCCGGGCAGGAGCACTTCGCCCGGGCCCGCTGGGCGCGCGGGAATTCGTGGATCACCATGGTCATCCCCGACTTCATCGAGCTGCTGGACCTGCCGGCCGACGATCCGGTGCGTCGGTTCCTCCTGGAGGTCCTCGCCGCGCAGGTCGAGACGCTGGCCGAACTGCAGCACGAGTCCGGCCTGTGGCACACCCTGCTGGACGATCCGACGTCCTACCTGGAGGCGTCGGCCACCGCCGGCATCGCCTACGGAATTCTCAAGGCCGTCCGCAAGGGCTACCTCGATGCCCGGTACGGCCGGACGGCCGAGCGGGCGGTCCGCGCGGTCATCGCCAACATCTCCGACGACGGCGAACTGCAGCAGGTCTCGTTCGGCACCGGGATGGGGTCCGATCTGGACTTCTACCGGGAGATCCCGCTGACCTCGATGCCCTACGGGCAGGCCATGGCCATCCTGTGCCTGGCCGAGTACTGCCGCACCTACTACTAGACACCGCTCGCTACCCGACGCCGCCCGCCGCCGGGGCCTGACCCGGCTCCGCCGGGGCTCATCTCATGTCACCGTGTTTCGATCCGAAGGAAGTTGCCACGTGATTCTCGAGTCATTCCGTCTGGACGGGAAGGTCGCCGTCGTCACGGGGTCGACCCGTGGCCTGGGGCAGGCGGCCGCGGTCGCGCTGGCCGAGGCCGGCGCCGACCTGGCCCTGATCGACCGGCACCGGCCGGTCGAGACCCACCGTCTGATCGAGGATCTGGGCCGGCGGGTGCACCTGATCGACCTGGACCTGGGCACGGCCACCCCGTCGGACCTGGACGCCGCGATCGGATCGGTCGTCGACACCTTCGGCCGCGTCGACATCCTGGTGAACAATGCCGGCATCATCCGGCGCGCGCCGCTGCTGGAACACTCCGCGGCCGACTGGGACGACGTGCTGGCGATCAACCTGGACGCCGTGTTCCACCTCTCCCAGGCGGCCGCCCGGCGATTCGTCGAGCAGGACGGCGGCGGGAAGATCATCAACGTCGCGTCCATGCTCTCGTTCCAGGGCGGGGTCCGGGTACCCGGCTACACCGCCGCCAAGCACGCCGTCGCGGGCCTGACCAAGTCGTTCGCCAACGAACTCGCCGCCCGCGGCGTCAACGTCAACGCGATCGCGCCCGGCTACATGGCCACCGACAACACCGCGCAACTGCGGGCGGACGCGGCCCGGCAGCAGTCCATCCTGGAGCGCATCCCGGCCGCCCGCTGGGGCACCCCCGCCGACCTGCAGGGCGCCTTCGTGTTCCTGGCCTCCCCGGCCTCGGACTACGTCAACGGGGCGATCGTCCCGGTCGACGGCGGCTGGCTGGTCCGCTGAGCGGCGGCCCTCCGCACGACATCGTCCCGCCCGACATCCCGACCCGATCCCGACCGGCCCTCGTTCCGGCCGTCCCCTCGGCCCTTCCTCCGGTCTCGCCCACAGGAGTTCCCATGGACCTGCGTTACGCCACCCATCCCCAGCAGCTCCCGTCGTTCGACACCGAGCAGCTGCGGGCCCACTACCTGGTCGAGGACCTGTTCGTCCCCGGCCGGATCACCGCCACCTACACCCATCACGACCGCATCGTCCTGGGTGGCGCCGCCCCGGCCGGGGAGCCGTTGGAGTTGCCCACCTACGACGCGCTGCGGGCCGACTACTTCCTGGCCAACCGTGAGCTGGGCATCGTCAACGTCGGCGGTCCGGGCACGGTGACCGCCGACGGCCAGGACTTCACCCTGCCGTCGGGGGCCTGCCTGTACATCGGCCGCGGCACGCGCAGCGTCGTCTTCGCCGGCCCCACCGGCGAGACCGACACCGCCGGCGTCGCCGACGACGGCGGCACCGACGACACCGACGGCGGCGCTGCCTCACCCGGACCGCAGTTCTACTTCTTCAGCGCGCCCGCGCACACCACCCACCCGACCCGGCTGGTGCTCCGCGGCGAGGGCAACGCACTGGAGCTGGGCGACCAGCTCACCAGCAACCGCCGCACCCTGAACCAGTACATCCACCCCGACGGCATCCGGTCCTGCCAGGTGATGATGGGGGTGACCGAGTTGCACCCGGGTTCGATGTGGAACACGATGCCGGCGCACACCCACGACCGCCGGACCGAGTGCTACCTGTACTTCGACCTGGCCCCGGAGGCCCGGGTGATCCACCTGCTGGGTGAACCCGAGCAGACGCGGCATCTGGTGGTCGCCGACCGGCAGGCGGTCATCTCCCCGTCCTGGTCGATCCACTCCGGCGTGGGCACCGCGGCCTACTCGTTCGTCTGGGCGATGGCCGGGGAGAACCAGTCGTTCGGCGACATGGACCCGGCACCCGCGGTCCTGCTGCGCTGAGCTGTCCTGATCGTAGGATGGTCGGGCACGCGCCCCGGCCGAGCGCCTGCGCGGCCGCGCTGTCCGGGCCGCGCCGTCCCGGCCGCCGGGCACCACCGTGGGCCGCCGGACCGCCGAGGAGGACGCCGATGGCCGGAGCCGCCGGGCCGCCCCGCCGCCCGGTCACGCTGACCGATGTCGCGGTCCGGGCGGGGGTCTCGCAGCCCACCGCCTCGCGGGTGCTGAACGGATCGACGCGGCGATACTCCCCGGAGATCGCCGAACGGGTCCGCCGCGCGGCCGACGAACTCGGCTACACGCCCAACGCGCAGGCGCAGGCCCTGGCCCGGGCCAGCACCGGCCTGCTCGGGCTGGTGGTGCACGACATCGCCGACCCGTACTTCTCGGTGGTGGCCAGCGGGGTGCACCGGGCGGCGTCCGCCCGCGGCCGGCAGATGCTGCTCGCCGTCAGCTCGCGTGACCCGGAAACCGAACTGGCGTGCGTCGAGTCGTTCGTCGCGCACCGCACGGAAATGATCGTCGTCGTCGGGTCCCGATCGACCGCGCCCCCCGCGCCCGCCGCCGCGGAGCGTCTCGCGGCGGTGGTGGAGCGCTACGCCCGCAACGGCGGGCGGCTCGTGTCGATCGGCCAGTCGATACCCGGCACCGACGCCGTGGTCCCCGACAACCGGTCCGGCTCGGCCGATCTGGCCCGGGCCCTGGTGACCCGGGCCGGGCTCGGCGTGTTCGTGCTGTTGACCGGTCCGCCCGAGCTGGCGACCGCCGTCGACCGCAGCGCCGGTTTCGCCGACGGTCTTGCCGCCCATGGCCTCACGGCCGCCGACCGGATCGCCGGGGAGTTCACCCGGGACGGCGGGTATGCCGCCGCGCAGATCGCATTCGCCCGGCACCGGCCCACCCGGCAGCAGCCGATCTGCCTGGTCGCGGCGAACGACGTGATGGCCGTGGGGGCGATGACGGCGGCCCGGGAGGCCGGTCTCCCGGTGCCCGAGGCCGTCCAGATCGCCGGCTTCGACGACATCCCCACCCTGCGGGACCTCTCACCGAGTCTGACGACCGTCCGGTTGCCGCTGGAGGAGATGGGGGAGTGGGCGGTGCAGATCGGGCTCGACGAGCCGGCCCCGCACGTGCGGGCGGCCCCCGGCGAGGTCGTGCTCCGCGCCAGCACCGGCACCCCGGACGGCTGACCCGCCGATCAGCCCGCCGGAACGCTCCGGTCGTCGAACGAGGACGCCCGCACCCGCAACGTCGGGGTGAAGCGCTCCTGGGCATGCCGGTGCGGCGCCCCACCCTCGCGCTCGTCGATCTCGTCGAACAGCAGGGCGGCCGCGCGGCGGCCCAGGTCGACCCGCGGCTGGGCGACCGACGACAGCGGCACCGCGGCCGCCTCGGCGAACTCGATGTCGTCGTACCCGACGATGCCGATCTCCTCCGGCACGGCGACGCCCCGCCGCACCAGGCCCTGCAGCAGGCCGATCGCGACGAGGTCGTTCAACGCGAAAACGCCGGTGGGCCGCTCGGTGTCGGACATGGCCAGGATGGTCTGCGCCGCGATCCGGCCGGCGGCGATGTCGAGCCGATCGGTGGACAGGGTGAGCAGGGTGGCGTCGGCGCTGCCCAGCAGGACGGCGCGATCGGCACCGTCCCGGCGCTCCCGGACCTGCGGGATGTCGGCCGTGCCGCCCACGACGGCCAGCCGCCGGTGCCCCTGCTCCAGCAGGTGGGCGACCGCCAGCCGACCACCCTCGAAGTCGTCGACCGAGACCGTGCAGACATCCTGGTAGGCCGCGTAACGGTCGGCCAGCACGACCGGCATGTCCAACCGCCGGGCCAGATCGGCGTCGGGGTTGTGCGCGACGGGCGCGAGGATCACCCCGCGGACCCGCAGCTGCTGGAACAGGTCGAGCGCGGCCCGCTCCCGCCCGGCGTCGTGCGCGCTGTCCGAGAGCAGGACCGAGCACCCGCGGGCGGCCGCGACCTCCTCGACGCCGCGGGCCATGTCGCTGAAGAAGGGGTTGGCGATGTCCATCACGACCACCCCGATCGAGGCGCTGCGCCCGGCGCGGAGCTGCCGGGCGGACTCGTTGCGCACCCAGCCCAATTTGTCGATCGCGTCGAGCACCCGCTGGCGGGTCTCCGGCGCGACCAGATCCGGCTTGTTCAGGACGTTGGAGATGGTGCCGACGGAGACCTGGGCCAGGGCCGCGACGTCCTTCATGCTCACCGACGGACGCTTGGCCACGCCATCTCCTCCCGATCGATCCTGCCGCCCAGCATAGCCCAGACGGCCCTGTTTGAAACGGTCAACACCCGTCGCGCCGGCGGGCTCGGCGCGGGCGGGGCCCGCGAGCCGGTCGATGCGAACAGGCCGTTCAGGCCTCGAGTCGGGGGGTCAGGGCCTTGACCGGGTCCGTGGAGTCTTGCTACCGTAGGCGAACAGTGAAACGTTCTAATCGCCGGCCTGCGGATGTCGCCGCCGAGCGTTCCGGCCGCCGGTCATCGCGCGGCCGCACCCGGGTCCCGTCACCGGATCGGGTCCGGGGCCTTCTCGACGATCGGATGGAGAGCATGGACATGGCCACCCTCGCCCAGGGTCCCGCCCAGGACCGGGACCTGCTGGCCGCGCTCGGCCGGCACCTGCTGGTGCCCGTCGTGGTCATCGACGACGCCCGGGCGGCGGACGGGCTGGGCGACGGGCTGGTGGCCGGCGGCCTGCCCGTCGCCGAGGTGACGTTCCGCACCGACGTCGGTGTGGAGGCCCTGCGCCGGCTGGCCGGCCGGGGCGATCTGCTGGTCGGTGCGGGCACCGTGCTGACCCCGGCCCAGGTCGACCAGGCCGCCCGGGCCGGCGCCGCGTTCGTCGTCTCGCCGGGTTTCTCGCCCGCAGTGGTCGAGCGGTGCCGGGAGCGCGGTGTCCTGCCGTTACCGGGTGCGGTGACCGCCACCGAGATCCAGGCGGCACTGGAGGCCGGGCTGAGCACCGTCAAGTTCTTCCCGGCCGAGAGCTCGGGCGGCGCGGCCGCGGTCGGTGCGCTGACCGCGCCGTTCGGCGGGCTGTCCGTCATGCCGACCGGCGGGATCGGCCCGGCCAATCTGGCCCAGTACCTCGCGCTGCCGGCGGTGCACGCGGTCGGCGGATCCTGGATGGTGCCGCGGGACCGCATCGGCGATGCCGGTGCGGTGGCGACCCTGGCCGGCGCGGCCGTCCGTCTGGCACGGAGCCTGCGACCGGCGCCGCCGGCCGCCGGCCACGATCCCGCGGGCGGCGCCGGCGCGATCTGATCGGCCGGGCCGCGCACCGGCCGCTCTGAACGGGTCGGGTTCGACCCGCCGGGCCGCATCATGGCCGGCCGGCCGCCGATCATCGGGCAGGATCGTCGACGTGAGCGAGCAGCAGGTACACGTGTGGTCGGACGGGGCGTGCCGGGGCAATCCGGGGCCGGGGGGCTGGGGCGCTCTCGTCCGCGTCCCCGGCCGGCCGGACGTCGAGCTCTCCGGTGGCGAGCCCGCGACCACGAACAACCGGATGGAGCTGCGGGCGGTGGTCGAGGCGCTGCGCAGCCTGCCGGCAGGCACCGCGGTCACCGTGCACGCCGACTCGACCTACGTGCTCAACGGCATCACCAAGTGGCTTGCCGGCTGGCGCCGCAACGGCTGGTTGACCGGCAGCAAGCAGCCGGTCAAGAACGTCGACCTGTGGCAGGACCTGGACGAGCAGGCGCAGCGACACATCGTGGACTGGCAGTGGGTCAAGGGCCACGCCGGCGATCCGGGCAACGAGCGGGCCGACGCGCTGGCCAATGCCGGGGTGCCCGGCGGGATGGGGGACGGGCCGGCCGGCGACGGGCGGCCGGCCGGCCGCTCGACCGGACGCCCGACGCCGGCCGCTCGATCGGCGGGGGGGCCGGTACCGGAGTCCGCACCGGGATCGGAAACGGCCGCGGCCCGCCCGCGCTCGGGCTCCGGCGGCATGGCCGCCCGATTCCCCGGCACCTGCCCGCAGTGCTCGCGCGCGATCGCGGTGGGCGACCGGATCCGCCGGTCCGGCCAGCAGTGGGTCTGTGCCGGCTGCGCCGCGGCGGCGTGAGCGCCATGGGCCCGGTTGGCGTCGACCCGGAACCGACGGGATGGCAGGAGGAACCCCGGTGACCGGAACGTGGCCGGAGCTGCCGGTGGCCGACTGGTCACCGACCCGCGACACCCTGCAGCTGTGGACCCAGATCGTGGGCAAGGTGCGGCTCGCGCTGGCGCCGCCGGAGAACCAGTGGTGGCAGGTCCCGTTGTACGTCTCCGCCTCGGGGCTGACGACCTCGCTCATGCCGTACCGGGGCGACGGGCTGGAGATCGAGTTCGACCTGGTCGCGCACGAGCTCATCGGCCGCACCACCCGGGGCGGACGAGCCTGCTTCCCGCTCGCCCCGATGTCCGTGGCCACGTTCTACGAGCGGTTCCGGCAGCTGCTCGCCGCGCTGGACGTCGACGTGCCGATCCTGGCCCGGCCGGTCGAGCTGCCGGTGGCGATCCCGTTCGCGCAGGACGAGCTCCATCACCACTACGACGCGGCGGCCGTCCACCGGTTCTGGCTGTCCCTGGTCGATGCCCACCGGGTGTTCAGCCGGTTCCGCGGCGAGTTCCGCGGCAAGTGCAGCCCGGTCCACTTCTTTTGGGGCGCCTTCGATCTGGCGGTGACCCGGTTCTCCGGGCGAGGTGCCCCCCGGCATCCCGGTGGGGTGCCCAACTGCCCCGACCGGGTCATGCACGAGGCCTACGACCAGGAGCTGGCGTCCTGCGGCTACTGGCCCGGCGGTGCGGACGAGGGGGCGTTCTACGCCTACGCGTACCCGGAGCCGGCCGGTTACCGGACCTACCCGATCCGGCCGTCCGATGCCTTCTTCGACGAGGGGCTGGGCGAGTTCCTGCTGCCGTACCGGTCCGTGCGGACCGCGGCCGATCCCGACGCGCTTCTGCTGGAGTTCCTGCGCTCGGCGTTCACCGCGGCCGCGGAGCTCGCGGCGTGGCCGGCGCCGGCGTGATCGCGCCGGCGGCCGGACCGGGTCGCCCGTGCTGACGGTGGCCGGGGCCTGGGCCGGGTCCGGGGTGATCGTCCTGCTTCCCGGGTTCATGATCGCGCCGGCCGGGTACGAGGCCCTGGCCCGGTCCCTGGCCGGGGCCGGCCCGACGGTGGTGGTCCCGCAGCTGTACCGGCGGGGGATCGGGGCGCTCGCCGGTCGGGTCGACATCGCCGACGAGGCCGTCCGGGCCGCCGACCTCGTCCGCGCGACCGTTCGCGATCATCCGGGATCCCCGCTGCATCTGGCCGGCCACTCGCGCGGTGGCCAGGCCGCCTGGCGGGCGACCGGGTTGCTGGCCGCCGCCGGGTGCGGCCCGGCCTCCCTGGTGGTCATCGATCCGGTCGACGGCGCCGGCCGGAACCCGACGGTGCCGACCAGTACGGCGATGCCGGTGTCCTGGGCCGTGCCGACCCTGGTGCTCGGGGCCGGGGTCGAGGGTCGGTGCGCGCCCGCCCCGGTGAATCACCGGCAGTTCGCGCGGGCCGCCCCCGCAGCCCGGCATCTGGTCGTCGAGGGACTCGGGCACGCCGATCTGCTCGACGGGCGATCCCGGTCGTTCGGTCGGCGGCTCTGCGGCGGCGGGCCCGATCCCGATGCCGCCCGGGGCGTCCTGGCCGCCGTGCTGCTGGCCTGGATCGAGGCCGTCGGCCGGGCCGTCCGTGACCCGGCCGGTGACCCGGCCCGGGGACGCGTCGCCCTGCCCGCCGTCGCCGGCACGACCGTGCTGCGTTGATCGGCCCGGGTGGGCGCGGCGGGCCGTCCGGTCGCCCGTCGGCGCCGGGGCAACGACGACCAACCGCCGGCCAACCGACGACCAACCGAAGGCCATCCGTTGCCCGGCGACGCTCACCAGGAGGACTTGCGCACCCCGGGAAGCTCGCCCCGGTGGGCCATCTCCCGCATGGTGATGCGGGACAGGCCGAACGCCCGCAGGTAGCCGCGGGGCCGGCCGTCCGACGAGTCGCGATTGCGCAGCCGGGTGGGTGAGGCGTCCCGAGGCATCCGCCGGAGCGCGGACGAGGCGTCCGCCTTCTGCTCCGGGGTGGCGTTCGGGTCGCGCAGCACGGCCTTGACGGCGGCACGCCGCTGCGCGTACCGGGCGACGATTTCCCGCCGTTGCCCGTCCTTGACGATCATGGAGGTCTTGGCCATCAGGATCAGACCCTCTCGCCGCGGGCGCGGATCTGCGCGACCACGGACTCGATGCCGCGCCGGTCGATCGTCTTGAGCCCCTTGGTGCTCACCCGCAGCGTGACGGTCCGGCCCAGGCTCGGCACGTAGAACTTGTGGGACTGCAGGTTGGGGTTCCAGCGCCGGCGGGTGCGGCGGTTGCTGTGGGACACGTTGTTGCCGAAACCGGGTTCGGCGCCGGTGACCTGGCATCGGGCGGACATCAGACGGTTCTCCTCGGCGACGGGCGCGGGACGGCCGGCGGGTGGGTGGGGGACAGGTCGGGTCGCGTTCCGCGCCAACTCATTCCGCGAGCCTCTCGGGGAACCGGCGGTAGTAGGCGACCAGCCGGGGCGGCACGAGATGGCGGCGGCCGGCGACGGTCAACGGGACCAGCGCCGGCGGGTCGGCCTTCCACTGAGCGCGTCGGGACCGGGTCCGCGAGCGGGACGTGCGCCGCTTGGGGACGGCCATCAGCTGGCTCCCCGCCGCACGCGGGTGCCGTACCGCCGCTGGAATTTCTCCACCTGGCCGGCGGTGTCCATGACCCGGTGCTCGCCGGTCCAGAACGGGTGCGACGCGCTGGTGACGTCCACGGTGATCAGCGGATAGGTCCGCCCGTCGGTCCAGGTGATCGTGACCGGGCTGGTGGCGGTCGAGCGGGTCAGGAACTCGTCGCCGGTCGACGCATCACGGAAGACCACCGGGTGGTACGGGGGGTGTATGCCCTTGCGCATGCTCGTCCCTCATCGATCGCTAATGAGAATCATTTGCGATGAACAGTAGCAGCCGGGGGTGCCGGTGGAACCGGGGGCGGTGCGGCCGGCCGCGACGATCGGCCGGGCGCACCGTCGGCGGGGGGCGCCCGCCCGGCCGGGGGGGGGCCCCCCGCGCGCCCCC
>NZ_JBMDXT010000229.1:0-12398 GCF_048594475.1 Nakamurella sp.
CCGCTGGCCGACGGCATCGTCGAGCAGGAGGGGGAGGCGGTGCTGGCCCGGGCGGTCAACCCGGCCACCGACCCGACCCTGGTCGTGCGGGCCGCGGCCGCCGCCGCGCAGGCCGGCCTGCCGGTCTCGCCGGCCACCGTGCTGCGCCTGGCCCGGACCTGCCCGCCGCTGCCCGATCCGTGGCCGCCCGTCGCGCTGGACGCGTTCCTGTCCCTGCTCGGGGCCGGGGAACCGATGATCGCCGCCTGGGAGGACCTGGACCAGGCCGGGCTGATCTCGACCCTGCTGCCCGGCTGGGAGCGGCTGCGGTCGCTGCCGCAGCGCGATCCGATCCACCTCTACACGGTCGACCGGCACCTCATGCAGACCGCGGTCAACGCCTCCGGGCTGGTCCGCCGGGTGTCCCGGCCCGACCTGCTGCTGCTTGCCGCGATCCTGCACGACATCGGCAAGGGCCCGCGCGAGGACGAGCGCGACCACGCCGACCACGCCGCCGTCGGCGCCGACATGTGCGGGCCGTGGCTGCGCCGGATGGGCCTGCCCGCCGCTGATGTCGCCGTCATCGAGACGCTGATCCGGCACCACCTGCTGCTCGGCGATTCGGCCGCCCGGCGGGACCCGGACGACCCGGCGACCATCGCGACCGTGGTGGAGGCGGTCGGCGACGTCGAGACGCTGGACCTGCTGGCCGCGCTGACCGAGTCGGACGCCCGGGCGGCCGGACCGGCCGCCTGGACCAGCTGGCGGGCCGGGCAGATCCGGCACCTGGTGACCCGGGTGCGGCGGGCGCTGGCCGGCGAGCGCCCGGCCGAGCCGCCGGCGATGACCCAGGTCGAGCGCGAGCTGATCGCGGCCGGCGGGGTCGGCATCGTCATCGAACAGATCCCGGCCGCGCTGCGGATCACCATCTGCGCGCCGGACCGCCCCGGGCTGCTGGCCGCCTCGGCGGCGGTGCTGACCATGCACCGGCTGACCGTGCGGTCGGCGGCCATCCGCACGGTGGACGGGACGGCCCTGCAGACCTGGATCGCGGCCCCGCAGTTCGGGGAGGCGCCGGCCGCGGCCACCCTGCGGGCCGACCTGGTCCGGGCCCTGGACGGCAGCCTGGACGTCGCGGCCCGGCTGGCCCGGCGGGCCGCGCCGCCCCGGCGCGGGCCGGCCGTGCCCCCGGAGGTGCGGGTCGTCGAGGCCGCCTCGGCGTCCGCCACCGTCTTCGAGGTGCGCGCGCACGACCTGCCCGGGCTGCTGTACAAGGTCGCGTCGGTGTTGACGACCGCGGGCCTGGACGTGGTCGGCGCCCGCGTCGACACCCTGGGCGCCGACGCGGTCGACGTCTTCTACGTGCAGGCGCCGGACGGCGCGCCGCTGTCCGGCGCGCGGGCCCGGGAGGTGGCCGGGCTGATCGATCAGGCGCTGGCCTGAGCCGGCGCCTGGCCGACCGTTCCGATCCGGGGGAAGGGTGCGGTGGCGAACACCTGCTCGACCGGCAGCTGGAAGTACTCGGCGATGCGCAGCGCCAGCAGCAGGCTGGGGCTGTACTCGCCGCGTTCGAGGTAGCCGACGGTCTGGTAGTGCACGCCGACCGCCTCGGCCAGCTGGCGCCGGGTGATGCCGCGCTCGGCACGCAGCACGGCGAGCCGGTTGAACAGGACGTCAGACACGCTGCAGGGCCTTCTCCCGCCGCGCCGCCACCGACGAGCCGGACTCCCGCCGGGCCATCCGCCGCAGCAGGGGTGGCGCGACCAGGAACCCGACGATCGCCCAGGCCAGCAGCACGACCAGGGTGGCCAGGGTGCGCCAGCTGCCGTCGATCTCGACGGCTGCCGCGGACTCGGGCAGCAGTGCGGCGCGCAGTCCCAGACCCAGCCAGTACACCGGGGTCAGCTGACCGAGCGCCTGCGCCCAGCCGGCCATCTGGGCCAGCGGGTAGAAGATGCCCGACACCCAGACGATGGCGCCCATCACGAGCATGCCCCAGCCGCCGACCATCCGGGGGCTCTTGAACACCGACCCGATGACGAAGCCCAGCGGCAGCACGGCCAGCAGCCCCAGCAGGAGGAACCCGATCGCCTCCATCCAGCCGCCGATGCCGTTCGCGGTCAGGCCGGGGATGAAGAAGAACGCCGGGATCAGCACGATCGCCATGCTGAAGCCGATCTCCAGGGTCGTGCGCAGCATCTGGCCGCAGACGTACCCGGTCATCCCACCGGGCACCGACTTCAGCCGCAGCAGGGTGCCGTCCTCCCGCTCGGTGGCCAGCTGGGTGGCCAGCCCGTAGGCCCCGGAGAACACGACCTGCAGGGCCAGCAGGCCGGGCAGCATGAACAGGGCGACCGGCACCGTCGTGCCCGGCAGCGTGTCGGACCGGTTGAGCCACAGCACCAGCAGCACGATCAGCGACACGATGACGTAGTACGCCAGGTCCGTGGCCGACCGGACGCTGTTGGTGAACTCGGTGCGCCCGCGGCGCAGGCCGCAGGACACGGAACAGCGCACGGCGACGGTGTTGGTGCTCATCGGACCACCTCCAGGGTCGGGCCGGCCTGCTCGGACACCATGGCCAGGTAGGTGCTCTCCAGGCTGGGCCGGCGGACCTCCAGCTCGGTGATCGGCCCGGCCGGCCCGTCCGGGCCCGCCGCCTCCTGCGCGAACAGCGACCGGACGAACCCGGTCGGGTCGTCGGTGGCGTGGACGTGCCGCTGGCCGCGCTGGCACCACCGCACCTCGGCGGTGCCGGCGACCTGCCGGGCCAGCGCCTCCGCGCTGCCGTCGGCGACGATCCGGCCGTGGTGCAGGATCAGGATCCGGTCGGCCAGCTTCTCCGCCTCGTCCAGGTCGTGGGTGGTCAGCAGGATCGTGGTGTCCTGCAGGTCGGACAGCCGGTGCACCAGATCGTGGAAGTCCCGGCGGGCGGCCGGATCGAACCCCGCGGTCGGCTCGTCCAGGAACAGCAGCTCGGGCCGCCCGACGATGCCGATGGCCACGTCCAGCCGGCGCCGCTGGCCGCCGGACAGGGTGGCGACCTTGGCCCGGCGGTGCTCGGTCAGGCCGACCATCTCGATCAGCTCGTCGGTCGGGTAGGGCCGGGGTCGATCGGGGGTCGCCCAGGGCCCGTAGAAGCCGCCCAGATGGTCGAGCAGCTCCCGCACCCGCCAGCGGCCGTGGTCGCGCCAGGACTGCAGCACCACCCCGATCCGGGCCCGCCAGGCCTCGTCGGCCCGGGCCGGATCCTCGCCCAGCACGCGCACCGTGCCGGCGGACGGCATCCGGAACCCCTCCAGGATCTCGATCGTGGTCGTCTTGCCGGCGCCGTTGGGCCCGAGCAGGACCAGCACTTCGCCGCGGGCGATGGTGAAGTCGACGCCGTGGAGCACGTCCTTGGTGCCGTACCGCATCGCCAGGCCTGACACTTCGACTGATGTGTAGGACGACATGTAGTAGTTCTACTACATCCGGTCGGCCGATAGGATCGCCTGGTGTTCGAAACCCTGTCCGATCGCCTCTCGTCGGTCCTCACCAACCTGCGGGGCAAGGGCCGGCTGACCCCGGCCGATATCGACAAGACCTGTCGCGAGATCCGCATCGCGCTGTTGGAGGCGGACGTCGCGCTGCCGGTGGTCCGCGCCTTCATCGCGCGGATCAAGGAGCGCGCGAACGGGGTGATCGTCTCCGCGGCGCTCAACCCGGCGCAGCAGATCGTCAAGATCGTCAACGAGGAGCTCATCGCGATCCTCGGCGGCGAGACCCGCCGGTTGACCTACGCCAAGACCCCGCCGACCGTCATCATGCTGGCCGGCCTGCAGGGCGCCGGCAAGACGACGCTGGCCGGCAAGCTGGCCCTGTGGCTCAAGGGCCAGGGGCACACGCCGCTGCTCGTCGCCTCCGACCTCCAGCGCCCCAACGCGGTCACCCAGCTGCAGATCGTCGGCGAGCAGGCCGGCGTGCAGGTCTTCGCGCCCGAACCCGGCAACGGGGTCGGCGACCCGGTCGCGGTCGCCCGGAACGGCGTCGAGCACGCGCGGGTCCGCCTGCACGACGTGGTCATCGTCGACACCGCCGGCCGGCTCGGTGTGGACGCCGAGATGATGCAGCAGGCGGTCGACATCCGCGACGCGGTGCAGCCGCAGGAGATCCTGTTCGTCGTCGACGCGATGATCGGCCAGGATGCGGTCACCACCGCCGAGGCGTTCCGCGACGGCGTCGGGTTCAACGGCGTCGTGCTGACCAAGCTCGACGGCGACGCCCGCGGCGGCGCCGCGCTCTCCGTCCGGCACGTCACCGGGCAGCCGATCATGTTCGCCTCCACCGGCGAGAAGCTGGCCGACTTCGACGTGTTCCACCCGGACCGGATGGCCTCCCGGATCCTGGGCATGGGCGACATGCTCACGCTCATCGAGCAGGCCGAGCAGCATTTCGAGGCCGAGCAGGCCGAGGCCATGGCGGCCAAGATGGCCGGCAACGAGTTCACCCTCGAGGACTTCCTCGAGCAGATGATGATGATCCGCAAGATGGGCCCGATCGGCGGCCTGCTGGGCATGCTGCCCGGCGCCGGCCAGATGAAGGAGGCCCTGGCCAACGTCGACGACCGCGACATCGACCGCACCGCCGCGATCATCCAGTCCATGACGCCGGCCGAGCGGCAGGACCCGAAGATCATCAACGCCTCCCGCCGGCAGCGCATCGCCCGGGGCTCGGGGTCGACGGTCTCCCAGGTCAACGCGCTGGTCGAGCGGTTCTTCGAGGCCCGCAAGATGATGTCGTCGATGGCCGGCCGGTTCGGGCTGGGCGGCCGCCCGTCGAACCGCAAGGCGGCCAAGGGGCGCAAGGGCAAGCGTTCCACCGGACGCGGGCCGACGCCGCCGAAGGTCAAGGGCATGCCGGGCGGTTTCCCGGGCCTGGGTGCCCTGCCGCCCGGGATGCCGCCGGGCCTCGGGGCGCCGGGCGGGGCCGCGCCGGGCGGCTTCCCCGGGATGGACCAGTTCCCGGGTGACTTCGACCCCACGAAGCTCAAGTTCCCGAAGAAGTGAACCCGGACCTGCGGGTCCGGGGCGTCGATCCGGCCACCGGGGAGCCGGTGGACCTGGCCGTGTCCGGCGGTCGCATCGTGGACGGGCCGGCGACCGGCGCGGTCACCGTCACCGGGTTCGTGCTGCCCGGTTTCGTCGATGCGCACTGCCACGTCGGCTACTCGCCGACCGGGCCGGCCACCATCGCGCAGGCCGAGCAGCAGGCGGTGGCCAACCTGCAGGCCGGGGCGCTGGCCCTGCGCGACTGCGGGTCGCCGGTCGACACCGGCGCGCTGGTCGGCCGGGACGACCTGCCCGTGCTGATCCGGGCCGGCCGGCACGTCGCGTTCGTCAAGCGGTACATCCGCGACCTGGGCATCGATCTGGACGATCCGGACGACCTGCCGGCCGAGGTCGCCCGGCAGGTCGCCTACGGCAGCGGCCAGTGGGTCAAGATCGTCGGCGACTGGATCGACCGGTCCGTCGGCGACCTGGCCCCGCTCTGGCCCGACGACACGCTGGCGCAGGCGGTCGCGGTGGCGCACGCCGCCGGCTGCCGGGTGACCACCCACGTGTTCGGCGAGGACGCGCTGCCCGGCCTGCTGGCCGCCGGCGTCGACTGCATCGAGCACGGCACCGGGCTGACCGACGAGACGATCGCCACCGCCGCCGCCCAGGGCACCCACCTCGTGCCGACCCTGATCAACATCGAGAACTTCCCGGCGTTCGCCGACCAGGCGACCCGGTTCCCGACCTACGCCCGGCACATGCGGCAGCTGTACGCGCGCAACCACGAGATGGTCCGGGCCGCGGCCGACGCCGGCCTGGCGGTGCACGCCGGCACCGACGCCGGCGGGTACGTCGAGCACGGCCGGATCGCCGACGAGGTGATCGCGCTGGGCCGGGTGCTGGGCATGCGCCGGGCGCTGGCCGCGTCGGCGCACGAGGCCCGGGCCTGGATGGGCGTGCCCGGCACCGAGGTCGGCGCGCCGGCCGACCTGGTGATTTTCGCCGACGATCCGGTGGCCGACCCGCAGGTCCTCAAGCGGCCGGCCGTGATCGTCCGGGCCGGCCGCGTCGTCCGCGGGACGGTCTGAGTCAGGTTCCGGTGACGTTCCGCGAGCTGCGCAGGATCTCGGCCAGCTTGCCCATCTGGACGGCCTGCGAGGCGTAGTCCAGCGCGGCGCCGTTCCAGGTGTTGACCTGCCCGGCGACCAGCGCCGGCGACGCGGCGAAGGTCGGCTGCGCCATCAGCTCCTCCGCCTGGAAGCCCTCGACGTTGGGCAGCAGGATGTCGCCGGTCATCATCTGGCCCACGTTCTCCCAGCTGAAGATGTCCCAGTAGTAGGGGCCGTCCGGGTGCAGGTCGGTGTAGGTGACCCCGAGGCTGCGGTAGAGCTGGGTCTCCGGCTCGTCGGCCGGTTTGACCACGTAGATGCCGTCCGGATCGGCGTACATCTGGGTGACCTCGAGGTCCGCCTGCCCGGCCGCGGCCGTCAGGTCGGCGGCCGCCGCGTCGAAGTCGGCCTTGGCCGCGGCGACCCGGTCAGGGTCGGCGCCCAGGGCCGTGGCCAGCCCGGTCAGGCTCTCGATCACCGCCCGCCCGTCGCCGCCGACCTTGATCGCCACGATCGGCGCGATCTTGGCCAGCTGGGCCTGCTGCTCCAGATCGGCGAACGCGTAGTACGGGGCGGTGGTGTCCAGGGTGCCGGCGCGGTCGGTGGGGTAGATGCCGGTGACGATCAGGTCGGGCTCGGCCGCGGCCAGGGCCTCCAGGTCGATCTGGCCGTAGCTGGTGCCGACGATCGCGGTGCTCGACAGGTCGTAGCCGGCGAACCGGGGATCGGTCGCCACGTCGACCCGGCCGAAGACCGCGGCCGGCTGCAGGCCGTAGGCGAACATGCCGATCGCGTAGTCGGCGTAGCCGGCCACGCGCTCGGGACGCTGCGGCAGCGTCACCGTGGTGCCGGTGGCGTCGGTCCAGGTCCACTCGACGGGCGCGGCGGCGGATCCGGCGGACGCGCCGGCCGGGGACGAGCCGGCCGAGGACGAGCCGGACGAGCATCCGGTGACGAGTCCGCCGGCGAGCAGCACGGTCAGCAGCGGTCCGAGGATGCGGCGAGCGCCGCGTCGGGTCAGGAAAGTCTTCACGAAGATAAGGCTAGCCTAGCCTTAGTTCACCGGATCCACCGGGACGACCAGGGGTGCGCCGGACCGTGGATCGGCCATTACCACCGCCTCCAGGCCGAACGCCTCCTGGAGCACGGCCGGGGTCAGCACGTCCCATGGCGCACCGTCGGCCAGCACCCGCCCGCGGCCGACCACCACCAGCCGGTCGGAGAAGCGGCCGGCGAGCGACAGGTCGTGCAGCACCATGAGCACCGTCGCGCCGCGCTCGCGGTTGATCGACCGGACCAGCCGCAGCACCTCCAGCTGGTGACTCAGGTCCAGGAAGGTGGTCGGCTCGTCCAGCAGCACGATCGGTGTCTGCTGGGCCAGCACCAGCGCGATCCAGGCCCGTTGCAGCTGGCCGCCGGACAGGGCGGCGGCGTCCCGGCCGGCCAGGTCGGTCAGCCCGGTGGCGGCGAGCGCCTCGTCGACCGCCGCGGCGTCGGCGGCGGTCCAGGGGCGCAGCAGGCTCTGGTGCGGGTGCCGGCCCCGCGAGACCAGGTCGCGCACGGTGGTCGCCGACGGCGTGAGCGGCTTCTGCGGAAGGATCGACAGCCGGCGGGCGATCTCCCGGGTCGGCAGTGACCGCAACGGCGCGCCATCCAGCTCGACCAGACCCGCAGCGGGACGCAGTAGCCGGCCGAACGCCTTGAGCAGGGTCGACTTCCCACTGCCGTTCGCGCCGATCAGCGTGGTGATCCGGCCGGATTCCACGGTCAGGTCCAGGTCCCGGAAGACGACGGCCTGCTCGTAGGCCAGGGTGACTCCGCGCGCCGTCAGGGCGGCGGTGGCGGTCGTGGTGGCCACTGTCATGCGATCATCTCCCGGTCCTTGCGCCGCGTGAGCAGCCAGATCAGATACGGCGCGCCGATGACGGCGGTGACGATGCCGACCGGCACCTCGCCGGGCAGCACCGCCCGGGCCAGCGTGTCGGCGCCGACCACCACCAGCGCGCCGGTCACCGCCGAGGCGAGCAACGGGGGTCGGGCGGTCCGGGTGAGCCGGCGGACGACCTGCGGGGCGACGAAGGCCACGAATTCGATCGGCCCGGCCGCCGACACCGCGGCCGCGGTGAGCAGCACCGCGCAGCCGATGATCACCAGCCGGTGCCGCTGGACGACCACGCCCAGCCCGGTCGACACGTCGTCGCCGAGCAGGCTCACCTCCAGATTCGACGACTGGACCAGGGCGAACGGAGTGACCACGGCGACCGTCAGCAGCACCGGCCAGACGCTGGCCCAGGACACCCCGGACAGGCTGCCGACCAGCCACTGCGACGCGGTCGACGCCTCGGTGAGCTGGGCCCGGGCGATCAGGTAGCTGGTGACGCCGGTGAGTGCGGCGGTGGTGCCGATGCCGACCAGGATCAGCCGGTAACTGTCCACCCCGTCCCGCCAGGACAGCCCGTACACGACGGCGGCGGTGCCCAGCGCGCCGATCGCGGCGACGGCCGGCAGGCCCAGGGTCAGGGCGCCGGCCCCGATGGAGTAGCTGCCGCCGGCCAGCACGATCGCCGCCACGGCCCCGAGTGCGGCGCCGGAGGTGACGCCGAGGATGTCCGGGGTGGCCAGCGGGTTGCGGGCGAAGGTCTGGGTCAGCGCCCCGGCCAGGCCGAGCGCGGCGCCGACCAGCGCCCCGCACAGCACCCGGGGCAGCCGCAGCTCCACCACGATCAGATCCTGGGAGGGTGTGCCCTGCCCCAGGAGCGTGCGCACGACGTCGGTCGGGCCCAGCTGTGCGGAGCCGGCGGCGATGCCGAGCACGACGACGACCAGCAAAGCGGCGAACGCGGCCAGCGTGACGGCCGGGACGCGGGTCCGGGTCACAGGGTCGCCATCTTCCCGCGCCGGACGATCAGCACGAACGAGATGCCGCCCAGGACCGACAGGACCACTCCGACCGGTACCTCGGCGGTGCCGCCGATCAGCCGGCCGACCACGTCGCACAGCAGCAGCACGATCCCGCCGACCAGCCCGGACGCGGGCAGCAGCCAGCGGTGGTCGCCGCCCACCAGCGACCGGGCGATGTGCGGGGCGGTCAGCCCCACGAAGCCGATCGGCCCGGTCAGCGCGACCGCCGCCGCGGTGAGCAGGGTGATCGCCGCGAGCCCGATCACCCGCGTCCGCACCAGGTTCTCGCCCAGCCCGTGAGCGAGCTCGGCGCCCAGCGCGAGCGAGTTCAGCGACCTGGTGTTGGCCAGCGCCAGGACGAGCCCGACCGCGGCGAACGCCACCGCCGCCCAGATGCCGGACAGGGTGCGCCCGGACAGCGACCCGACCACCCAGATCCGGTAGGCGGCGAGGGTGGTCTCGTCGGAGAGCACCAGGGCGGAGGTGAACGCGAGGAGCAGCGCGGTGACGGCGGTACCGGCGATGGCCAGCGGCACCGGACTGGACAGGCCGCGACCCAGGGCCGCGATCGCGAACACCACCACGCTGGCGACCAGGGCCCCGGCCAGTGCCAGCCACAGGGTCGTCAGCACCGACGTCGTGCGCAGCACGGAGACACCGACCACCACGGCCAGGCTCGCCCCGGCCGAGACCCCGAGGATGCCCGGGTCCGCCAGCGGGTTGCGGGTCTGGCCCTGCATCACGGCGCCGGCGACGCCCAGGCACACCCCGACCAGGACGCCCAGCACCGTGCGGGGCACCCGGGAACCCCAGACCACCGCGTCGACGTCCAGGGTCGGATCGGCCAGCCGGGCCAGGACCGGACCCGGGCCCAACGGGTTGCTGCCGAACAACAGGCCGAGCGCGGCGGCCCCGGCCAGCGCGGCCAGCAACCCGGCCAGGACGATCGGTCGGGACGGCCGGCGGGCGGCCGGACCGCGCACCCGCCGGGGCCGGTCGCGGGCGGGGGAGCCGAGCATGAGCGAAGCGTAGCCTTGCCTAAGTCGAACACGCGCCACCGCCCCGCGGCGCAGGGCCGCCGGGATCGACTACACTGACCCGGTTACGGTCGCCGAGCGGACCCTCTCACCGGTCGCGGCCGCCATTGGTGTGTTCGGACCGCTGCCCCACGCGGACCAGAGCCCGCCCCCCGCACCGATCCGCAAGGAGCATTGCAGCACCGTGGCAGTCAAGATCAAGCTCGCCCGCTTCGGCAAGATCCGCGAGCCGCACTACCGCATCGTCGTCGCCGATTCCCGGACCCGCCGCAGCGGTCGGACCATCGAGAACATCGGCCTCTACCAGCCGAAGGCCGATCCCAGCGTCATCGAGATCGACTCCGAGCGCGCGCAGTACTGGCTCGGCGTCGGCGCGCAGCCGACCGAGCCGGTGCTGAGCCTGCTCAAGGTGACCGGCGACTGGCAGAAGTTCAAGGGCCTGCCGGGCGCCGAGGGCACCCTGAAGCCGCAGCCGGTCAAGGCCGACAAGCGCGCCCTGTACGAGGCCGCGATCGCCGCGATCGGGTCCGACGAGGGCTCCGGCGCGACCACCCCGAAGCGCAAGGCCGCCAAGCCGGCCGCCGATGACGCAGCGGAGACCTCTGCGCAGGCCGAGAGCACCGACGCGTCGTGACGATGCTCGAGGACGCCCTGGAACACCTGGTCCGGGGCATCGTCGACCACGATGACGACGTCAGCGTCGAGATGACAACGGGCCGTCGCGGCCGCACCCTGCAGATCCGGGTGCACCCCGACGACCTGGGCAAGGTCATCGGGCGCGGCGGTCGCACGGCCCCCGCGCTGCGGACCGTGATGACCGCCATCGGCGGCCGTGGCATCCGCGTCGACGTCGTCGACACCGATCGCTGACCGGACACCGTCGATGGACGTGGTGGTCGGCCGGATCGGCCGGCCGCACGGGCTGCGCGGGGACGTCACCATCGCGGTGACCACCGACGACCCGGACACCCGGTTCGCGCCGGGTGCGGTGCTGGACTCCGACCGGGGTCCGCTGACCGTGGTCGCCCGGCGTCGCTCGGGCCCGTTGCTGCTCCTGCGGTTCGCCGGAGTGGACGACCGGGACGCCGCCGAGGCGCTGCGCGGCACGACGCTGCGGGTGGCCGCGGAGGAGTTGCCGGAGGTCGACGACCCGGACGAGTTCTACGACCACCAGCTCGTCGGGCTGTCCGTCCGGCACACCGACGGGCGGACGCTCGGCGAGGTGATCGACGTCTGGCATCCGCCGGCCGCACCCGTGCTGCTGGTGCGCCGGCCCGACGGAACGGACGAGGCCGTGCCGTTCGTGCGCGCGCTGGTGCCGACGGTCGACGTGCCGGCGGGGTTCCTGGTCGTGGCCCCGCCCGATGGCATGTTCGCCTGACGGGGGAGCGGTGGAAAGGGAGGGGACGGTCATGCGCATTGACGTGATCACGATCTTCCCGGCCTACCTGGCGCCGCTGCGGGAGTCGCTGCTGGGCCGGGCGTTCGACGAGGGCCGGGTCGGGCTGGCGGTGCACGACCTGCGGGACTTCGCCACCGACCGGCACCGGACCGTCGACGACGCCCCGTACGGCGGCGGGCCGGGGATGGTGATGAAGCCCGACGTGTGGGGCCGGGCGCTGGACGCGGTGATCGGCCCGGACCCCGGGCCGGGAACGATCCTGGTGGTCCCGACGCCGGCCGGCCGGCGGTTCACCCAACCGGTGGCCGCGCAGCTGGCCCGGGCCGAGCACCTGGTGTTCGCCTGCGGCCGGTACGAAGGGATCGATCAGCGGGTGGTCGCCGACGCGGCCACCCGGATGCCGGTCCTGGAGCTGTCCATCGGCGACTACGTCCTGGCCGGTGGGGAGGTCGCGGCGATGGTGATCGTCGAGGCGGCCACCCGGCTGCTGCCCGGCGTGCTGGGCAACCCCGAGTCGGCGGTGGACGACTCGTTCAGCGGCGACCTCGCGCAGTTGGTCGAGGCGCCGTCCTACACCCGGCCCCCGGTGTACCGGGGGCTGACCGTGCCGCCGGTGCTCACCAGCGGCGACCACGCCGCGGTGGCCGCCTGGCGGCGGGAAGAATCGCGGCGCCGCACGACCGAGAACCGACCCGACCTGCTGATTCAATGATCAGGGTCCCGCTCTGGCACAATGGAGCGGTTGCCCTGCCGACTTGTGATTTGAGGAATTCCACATGAACACCCTGGACGAACTGGACGCCGCCTCCCTGCGGTCCGACATCCCGGACTTCCGGCCCGGCGACACGGTCAAGGTGCACGTCAAGGTCATCGAGGGCAACCGGTCCCGGATCCAGGTCTTCGCCGGCCACGTGATCCGCCGCCAGGGCGGCGG
>NZ_JBMDXT010000023.1:0-9959 GCF_048594475.1 Nakamurella sp.
CCCGGTGTAGCGGCTGTCCAGGTCGGAGATCACCTCGGCCAGGGTGGAGCCCTCGGCGGAGACGGTCTTCTCCCCCTTGGTGACCGGACGCAGGATCGTCGGCACGGACACCGAAACGCTCATCGGGTAACTCCTTGTTCAGCCCTGCGCCGCGCGCAGGGGTCATCGCCAGTCGGATCGGATCAATTGTGACGGACGCGGCCGCCCCCTCGTGCAACGTCGGGTCAGGCCGGAATGATTTCCACCGGCTCCTCGGTGACCACACCGTCCACGATCCGGTAGGAGCGGATCTCCTCGCGGTCCGGTTCCCGGGTGGACACCAGCAGGTAGTGCGCCTGCGGTTCCCCGGCGAAGGAGATGTCGGTCCGGCTCGGGTACGCCTCGGTCGCCGTGTGGGAGTGGTAGACGACGACGACCTCCTCGTCCGCGGCGTCCAGTTGCCGGTACAGGCGCAGCTGCTCGCCGGAGTCGAACCGGTAGAACGTCGGCGATCGCTCGGCGTTGACCATCCGGACCAGGCGGGTCGGGGTGTCCGAGCCCGCTGGACCGGCGATGATGCCGCAGGCCTCGTCGGGGTGGTCCTCGCGGGCGTGGGCGACGATCTCGTCGATCATCGCGGCGGGGATGCGCAGCACCCGGACAGCGTAGTGGGCGGACCGGCGGGCCCGGGCCGTCCGGGCGGCCCCGGTCAGCCGTCCAGCATCGCGGTGACCAGCGAGTCCTGCACCGCGGAGAGCCAGCGATAGGTGACGTACATCGCGGCCTGCGGGCTCTCCGGGTCGTCCACCCCGGGCGGCGGGGTGTCGTCCTCGGTGATCTCCAGCCGGACCCCCAGAGCCAGCCGGACGTCGTTGAGCGCGGAGGTCCAGGCGGCGGCAGTGTCGTCGTCCAGGCGGACCGGGCCGCCGCCACGCGGCAGCGAGTCCAGCAGGGTGACCGCGGCGGCGTCCTTGGCGGCGATCAGGTCGGGCTCGTGCAGCACGCGCAGGCCGGACGAGAGCTGGGCGTCCTGCGCGTGGAAGTCGGGCAGCAGCCGGGCCACCGCCGGATCGGCCGGCTTGTCGGCCGGACCCATCGTCATGCCGGTCAGCTGGGCCAGCGGGTCGGTCGGGGCCTGCGCGCGGCGTTCGGCGAGCAGCTGGCGGACCTGGTCGACCAGGTCGGCGATCAGCGAGGCCTCGGCCGGCTCGAACGCGGCCGTATACCGGCCGAACCGCCGGTGGAAGGGGCGCACCGGTCAGCTGTCCCGCGCCATCGTCGCCCACAGGCCGGCCGCCTGGAGCTTGGCGACGTCGGCCTCCATCTTCTCCCGCGGGCCGCTGGACACCGTCGCCCGGCCCTTGTGGTGCACGTCGAGCATCAACGCCTCGGCCTTGGGCCGCGGATGGCCGAGCAGCTTCTGGAACACCAGGGTGACGTAGGACATCAGGTTGACCGGGTCGTTCCAGACGATGGTGACCCATGGCACCTCGGCCGCCGGCACCGTCGCCACCGTTCCGGTCTGCTCCGGCGCGGGCGCGGTCATCACCCCACCGGGCTCCGCGCTCATCACCGACCCGACCTCCGACCTGCCACCGGCACCACCCACACCGGTCATTTTCGCACCGATCCGGGCGCCGGCCAACGGCCACGACGGGCGTGTGCCCTTCCCCGCCCCGCCCCACCCGGTCGGCCTAGGCTCGGGTGATGCCTGCCACCGAAGGGTCCACCGACGGGTCCGCCCGGTCGACCGCCCTGTTCACCGACCGGTACGAACTGACGATGCTCGCCGCCGCGCTCGCCGACGGGACCGCGCAGCGGCCGTGCGTGTTCGAGACCTTCGCCCGGCGGCTGCCCGCCGGCCGCCGGTACGGCGTCGTCGCCGGCATCGGCCGCCTGGTCGACGCCTTGGCCGACTTCACCTTCGGCGAGGCCGAACTCGACCAGCTACGCCCGTTCCTGGACCGGGCCACCCTGGACTACCTGGCCGAGTACCGGTTCACCGGCGACATCGACGGCTATCCCGAGGGCGAGCTCTTCTTCCCCGGGTCGCCGGTGCTCACCATCACCGGCACGTTCGCCAACGCGGTCATCCTGGAGACCCTCGTGCTGTCCGTGCTCAACCACGACTGCGCGATCGCCGCGGCCGCGGCCCGGATGGTCTCCGCCGCGGGCGACCGGCCGCTGATCGAGATGGGCACCCGGCGGGCCCACGAGGAGGCGGCGGTGGCCGCGGCCCGGGCCGCCTGGCTGGCCGGGTTCGCGGCGACGTCCAACCTGGAGGCGGGACGGCGGTACGGCCTGCCGACCACCGGCACGGCGGCCCACGCGTTCACCCTGCTGCACGATTCCGAGGAGGCGGCGTTCGCCGCGCAGGTCGCCGCGCTGGGGGCGGGCACGACCCTGCTGGTCGACACCTACGACATCACCCAGGGCATCGAGACCGCCGTGCGGGTGGCCGGCCCCGACCTCGGCGCCGTCCGCATCGACTCCGGCGACCTGGCCGTGCTGACCCGGGCCGCCCGGCGCCAGCTGGACGGGCTGGGCGCGACCGGGACCAAGATCGTCCTGTCCGGCGACCTGGACGAGTACGCGATCGCGGCCCTGCGGGCCGACCCCGTCGACGTCTACGGGGTCGGCACCTCGCTGGTCACCGGCTCCGGGGCGCCCACCGCCGGGATGGTCTACAAGCTGGTCGAGGTGCAGGGCCGGCCGGTGGAGAAGCGCAGCAAGGACAAGGTCTCGCACGGCGGCCGCAAGTCGGTGATCCGCCGGGCCAAGGCCAGCGGGACGGTGACCGAGGAGGTCATCTTCCGCGGCACCGAGGACGACGCCCGGGCCGCGGCCGGGCCGCACGACCGCGTGGTGCCGGTCGCCCTCGTCCGCGCCGGCGAACCGGTCGCCGACCGGCCGGACCTGGCCGCGGCCCGCGAGCATCTGCGGCACGCCCTGACCACGCTGCCGTGGGAAGGTCTGACCCTGGCCGAGGGCGACCCGGCCATCCCCAGCACCCAGTTGACCGCACCGCCGAGCTGACCGCGCCACCCAGCTCACCGCACCGCCCAGCTCACCGCACCACCCAGCTGACCGCACCGCCCAGCTGGACCGCACCGCGAGGGAGACCCGTTGAGCACGCCCACCTGGACCACCGGAGCCGACCACGCCCTGCTGGTGGTCGACATGCAGCACGACTTCGGCGACCCCGCCGGCTCGCTGTACGTCCGCGGCGGCGAGGACATCGTCGAGCCGATCAACGCCGCGATCGAGGAGTCCCTGGCCGCCGGCCACCTGGTCGTCTACACCCGGGACTGGCATCCCGAGGTCACGCCCCACTTCGCCGAGCACGGCGGCCTGTGGCCGGTGCACTGCGTGATCGACTCCAGCGGCGCCGAATTCCTGCCCGGCATCAAGGTCGACGGGCCGGTCGTGCACAAGGGCTCCGGGCCGGAGGACGGCTACAGCGGGTTCTCCGTCCTCCACCTGCCCACCGGGCAGGACCGGGAGACCGAGCTGTCGGCCATCCTGGACGAGAACGGGATCATGGCCGTCACGATCGTCGGGCTGGCCGGCGACTGGTGCGTCAAGTCGACCGCGATCGACGCGGTCCGGCTGGGCTACCGGGCGACGGTGCCGCTGGCCCTGACCCGGTTCGTGGAACTGCGCCCCGGTGACACCGAGGCGGCCGTCGCGGCCATGCGTGAGGCCGGCGTCACGGTGATCGGGGACGTGACCGTGGACGTGGCCGAGGGCTGACCGGCCTCAGGCGAACGGGCCGGGAATCTCGCCGGACCCCCGGACGACCAGCTCGACCGGCAGCACGACGTCCTTGCTCAGGGGGGTGCCGGCCAGCGCCCCGAACACCGCCTGCGCGCCGATCCGGCCGATCGCCTCGGGGTCCTGGGCGATCACGGTCAACGGCGGGTCGATCACCTCGGCCAGGGCCAGGTCGTCGAAGCCGACCACCGCGATCCGGTGCTGCAGGCCACGGCGCCGCAGCTCGGCGGTGACCCCGACGGCCATCAGGTTCTGCGAGGCGAAGACGGCGCTCGGCGGGTCGGGCCGGTCGAGCATCTCGGCCATCGCCTGCTCGGCCTGGTTCGCGTCCCCGGGGCCCTTCGCCCGGCCCCGCCAGACCAGGGCCGGGTCGGGAGTCACCCCGGCCTCGCGCAGGGCCCGGGCCCAGCCCCGCTGGCGCTCCTCCGCGGTGTAGAGGCCGGGCCGGCTACCCAGGAAGGCGATCCGGCGGTGCCCGTGGGCCAGCAGATGGGAGGTGGCGTCGAAGCCGCCCCGGCCGTTGGCGACCCGGACGGTCGGGCTGGCCAGCTTGCGCGGCGGGCGGTCGATGAACACGACCGGCAGGCCGCGGCGGACCTCGGGTTCGAGGAAGGAGTGGTCGCGCCGGCAGGACATGATCACCAGGCTGTCGACCGCCCGGGCGAGCAGGCGGTGGATCAGCTGCTCCTCACGGTCCGGGTCGGCATTGGTACTGACCGCCAGGACCAGGCTGCCCTCGGCGCTGGCGACCCGCTCGACCGAACGGTTGAGCACGGCCGCGAACGGGTTGCTGACGTCCTCCAAGACCAGGCCGACCGAGGCGGACCGGCCGTCCGAGCGGCGCAGGGCATGGGCGGCGTCGTTGCGCCGGTAGCCCAGCTCGGCGGCCGCGGCCAGCACCCGTTCCCGCGTCTCCGGTGAGGCCCCCACCTCGTCGTTGATCACCCTGGACACCGATTTCAGGCTGACCCCGGCGGCCCTGGCCACATCGTTCATGGTCGGGCGGCGCAACCGCTCAGCCATCGGCCGGAGTCCTGTCCATCGACAGACTTTTTCATCCCCGGGCGGGGTCGGCCACCGCAGCCGCCCGGCACCCGGGGGACAAACCGATTCAGCATCGGCCTACCGGCGGCGGATGTGGGAACTCCCACACCCGGCCGCTCGCGCCGCGCTGCGGCACAATCTCGCCATGCGACCCGCTCCTCCCGCCCTGCACGAGCACGCCCGCGCCGTCCTGCACGACCAGCCCGCCCACCGCCAGGAGCTGTTCGACCTCCGGCTCGACCGCTGGTGGCAGGACCTGGACGACGCGCTGACCGCCGTCTACGGCGACCGGGCGGCCGCCCTGGAGCGCACGCTGATCGGGCTCGCGGCCACCGCCTTCGCCGACCGCGACGACGACCTGCACCGGCTGGACCTGCAGCGGACCCTGGACCCGGGCTGGTTCCAGGACGAGTCGATGCTGGGCTACGCCTGCTACACCGAGCGCTTCGCCGGCGACCTGGGCGCGCTGGTCGGCAAGATCGACTACCTGCGCGAGCTCGGCGTCACCTACCTGCACCTGATGCCGCTGCTGCAGCCGCGGGAGGGCGACAGCGACGGCGGTTACGCGGTCGCCGACTACCGCCGGGTGCGCAGTGACCTCGGCACCATGGACGACCTGCGCACGCTGGCCGGCGAGCTGCGCGCGGCGGGCATCAGCCTGGTGATGGATCTGGTCCTGAACCACGTGGCCGCCGAGCACGCCTGGGCACAGGCCGCCCGGGCCGGCGACCCGGCCTACCGCGACTACTTCTACATCTACCCCGACCGCACCGAGCCGGACCGGTTCGAGCGGACGCTGCCGGAAGTGTTCCCCGACTTCGCCCCGGGCAGCTTCAGCCACTCGGCCGACCTGGACGGCTGGGTCTGGACGACGTTCAACACCTGGCAGTGGGACGTCAACTGGGCCAACCCGGCGGTCTTCGCCGAGTACGCCGACATCATCCTGTTCCTGGCCAACCAGGGTGTTCAGGTGCTGCGGCTGGACGCCATCGCGTTCGTCTGGAAGCGGCTGGGCACCAACTGCCAGAACCAGCCGGAGGTGCACGCGATCACCCAGGCGCTGCGGGCGCTGGCCCGCATCGCCTGCCCGGCGGTGCTGTTCAAGGCGGAGGCGATCGTCTCCCCGCCGGATCTGGTGCACTACCTGGGCCAGGGCGCCCACCACGGCAAGGTGAGCGCCATCGCCTACCCCAACAGCCTCCTGGTGCAGATCTGGTCGATGCTGGCGGCCGGCGACGCGACGCTGGCCGCGCACGCGCTGCGGGCCATCCCCCCGGTCCCGACCTCGACCACCTGGGTCACCTACGCCCGTTGCCACGACGACATCGGCTGGGCCATCGACGGCGCCGACGCCGCGGCGGTCGGGCTCAACGGGTTCGAGCACCAGCGGTTCCTGTCCGACTGGTACTCCGGCGTCTTCCCCGGGTCACCGGCCCGGGGGCTGGTGTTCCAGGAGAACCCGGAGACCGGCGACCGGCGGATCAGCGGGTCCGCGGCCAGCCTGGTCGGGCTGGACGCGGCCGACTCGCCGGCCGAGCTCGACCTGGTGGTGGGCCGGCTCTACCTGGCCCACGCGATCATCATGGGCTGGGGCGGCATCCCGGTCATCTGGATGGGCGACGAGATCGCGATGTCCAGCGACCCGGACTGGGCGTCGGAGCCGGGCCACGAGAGCGACAACCGGTGGGCGCACCGGCCGCGGATGGACTGGGACCGGGCCGCACAGCGCCACGACCTGTCCACGGTGCCGGGCCGGGTCTTCGCCGGCCTGCGCCACCTGATGACGACCCGGGCGTCCCTGCCGCACCTGGAGGCGTCGGTGGCGGCCGAGCTGCCGGCGCTGTCCGACCCCGGCGTGCTGCCGGTGCTGCGCCGGCATCCGCTGGGTCCGCTGCTGGAGCTGTTCAACGTGACCGGTGGGTGGCGGGCGTTCCCGGGTCACCGGCTCGCCGAGTTCGGCCTGATCGGGGCGCGGGACGCGCTCTCGGGGGTGCAGATCTTCCCCGGACCGGACGGCAACGTGTGGCTGCACCCGTACGGGGTGCTGTGGTTGGTGCGGGACTGACGGTCACCCCGGGGCGCGGGCCAGCACCGTCACGGTGCCCGGTTCGACCTCGGTGAAGCCGGCGTCGCGGACGGCCAGCAGGCTCCGGCCGGTCCAGGCGCCGGCCTGGTCGGCCCGCAGCGGCGCACCCAGCTCGGCCCACTGCGCGTCGTCGACCCGCCGGACGAGCACGGGGTAGCCCGCGTCCCGCCACCCGGCCAGCCGCGCCTGGGCGCCGTCCCGCAGCAGCAGCGCCGCGGCGATCATCCCGGCGTGCCCGGCCTGGGCCATCGCTTTGCCGACCGTCATCGGCAGGCCGGTGGGCACCCAGAGCCGCAGGGCCCGGTCCGGTCCGTCCGGGCCCGGGTCCGGGTCCCGGTCAGGGGCTCGGTCAGGATCTCGGTCCGGAGCTCGGTCCGGGGCTCGGTCCGGATCGACGTCGGTGCCGCCGACCTGCAGCCGGGCGACCCGCGGGTCCAGCTCGGCGACCGGGCCCGGCACGAGCGCCCGCACCTGGGTGCCGGCGTCGTCCGCGCCGACGCCGGGCAGGTCCTGGACGGCCGCCCAGTGCGCGCCCCGAGCCCGCCGGGTGACCTTGCGGATGTGCCCGCGGACGTAGGCGGCGACGGCCTCGTGCCAGTCGCCACCGGGTTCGCTGCGCGGGTCCAGGCAGACGGCCGCGGCCGTCCCGGCGGCGAGCGCGACGGCCCGATGCCAGGACGGCGGGTCGGCCCGCTCCATCCGCAGGACCAGTTGCATGGCCCGGATGTCCGCCGCCGCCTCCTGGCGGTCCTGCCGGACCTCGTCCGCGTCCAGGCCGAGCCAGTACGCGTACCGCTCGGCCAGCGGGGCCAGGACGGAATGGTCGGTCATCGCGGGCTCCCGCTCACTCCAGCGGTACCCGGCGCAGGGTGCCGTCCTGCGCGTCGGCGGCCTCGATCTCGTCGCGGGAGATGCCCAGGATGAACAGCACCGGGTCCAGGAACGGCTGGTTCAGGGTGGTGTCGGCGTACCCGGCGACGACCGGCTTGGCGTTGAACGCGATGCCCAGGCCGGCCGCCGACAGCATGTCGATGTCGTTGGCGCCGTCGCCGACGGCCACCGTCTGGGCCAGCCCCACCCCGTGCCGGGCGGCGAACCGCTCGAGCGCCTGGGCCTTGCCGGCCCGGTCGACGATCTCGCCGACCACCCGACCGGTCAGCCGCCCGTCGACCACCTCCAGGGTGTTCGCCGCCGCGAAGTCCAGGTCCAGCTCCTTCTCCAGGTGGCGGATCACCTGGGTGAAGCCGCCGGAGACGACCCCGCAGCGAAAGCCCAGCCGCTTGAGCGTCCGGATCGTGGTGCGGGCGCCGGGCGTGAGCACCAGCGCGTCGGCGACCTGGTCGAGTACCGCCGCGTCCAGTCCCTCGAGCATGGCCACCCGGGCGCGGAGCGAGTCGGCGAAATCCAGTTCGCCGCGCATCGCCGCGGCGGTGATCTCCTCGACCTGCGCCCGGGTGCCGGTGTGGTCGGCCAGCATCTCGATCACCTCACCGGTGATCAACGTCGAGTCGACATCGAACACGATGAGCCGCTTGGCCCGCCGCGCGATGCCGATCCGCTCGACGGCGATGTCCACGCCGGCGGCCGCGGCGACGTCGACCACCGCGGCGCGCAGCGCGTCGTCGTCCGGCGCGCTGACGGTCAGCTCCAGGCCGGTGACCGGGTAGTCGGCGATCCGCCGGATCGTCTCGATGTTGACGCCGAGCGCGCCGAACCGGAGCGTCAACTCACCGATGGCGGCCGCCTGCAGGGGCCGGCCGAGCACGACGACCGCGTGCGTGGCGGCCCGCCGGACCTCGTCGGCGGGCTGATCCACGCCGACCCGGACGGTCATGTCCATGGCCCGCATCGCCCGCTCGACGTCGGCCTTGAGCGGCGCCGCGTCCTGGGCGGTCCGCACCAGCACGCCCAGGGTCAGCTGACCGCGGATGACCGCCTGGTCGATGTCCAGGACCTCGACGCTGTGAGTGGCCAGCGCGGTGAACAACTCACCGGTGACACCGGGCCGGTCGTGCCCGGTGACGGTGACCAGAACCGTGGACAGCGCTCACCCACCGAACGGAGCGGTGGACGAGCCGTTGCCGTCGCCCTCCGTGGGGATCTTCAGGTGCGGGCTCGCCTCGGCCTCGGCCAGCGCCTTCCAGCCCCGGTGCGGATGGGCCTCGGTCCGCATCCGCTCGACCATGTACGGGTGGTGCAGCTCGAACGCCGGACGCTCGGAGCGGATGCGCGGCAGCGACTTGAAGTTGTGCCGCGGCGGCGGCGAGCTGGTCGCCCACTCCAGCGAGTTGCCGTAGCCCCACGGGTCGTCGGCGGTGGTGATCTCGCCGTACCGCCAGGACCGGATCACGTTCCAGATGAACGGGATGGTCGAGAACCCGAGCACGAACGCACCGATGGTGGACACCGTGTTCAGCGTGGTGAAGCCGTCGGTGGGCAGGTAGTCCGGGTACCGCCGGGGCATGCCCATGTCGCCCAGCCAGTGCTGCACCAGGAACGTGGTGTGGAAGCCGATGAACGTGGTCCAGAAGTGCAACCGCCCCAGCCGCTCGTCCAGGAAGCGGCCCGTCATCTTCGGGAACCAGAAGTAGATGCCCGAGTAGGTGGCGAACACGATGGTGCCGAACAGCACGTAGTGGAAGTGCGCGACGACGAAGTACGAGTCCGAGACGTGGAAGTCCAGGGCCGGGGCGGCCAGGATGACGCCGGTCAGACCACCGAACAGGAACGTGACCAGGAAGCCGGCCGCGAACAGCATCGGGGTCTCGAAGCTGACCTGGCCGCGCCACATGGTGCCGATCCAGTTGAAGAACTTCAGACCGGTGGGGATGGCGATCAGGAACGTCATGAAGCTGAAGAACGGCAGCAGCACGGCGCCGGTCGCGAACATGTGGTGCGCCCACACCGCGACGGACAGCGCGGCGATGCCCATCAACGCGTAGACCATGCCCCGGTAGCCGAACAGCGGCTTGCGGCTGAACACCGGGATCACCTCGGAGATGATCCCGAAGAAGGGCAAGGCGATGATGTACACCTCTGGATGCCCGAAGAACCAGAACAGATGTTGATACAGGAT
>NZ_JBMDXT010000230.1:0-1667 GCF_048594475.1 Nakamurella sp.
GGCGGCCGGAGCGGGAACGAGCTGCCGGCGGAACACGGCGACCAGGAACCACAACCCGGCCACCGCGCCGGCCAGCAGCGGCAACAGGTCCAGCGGAGAGGAATCGGTCCGGGTCAGGATCGCCGCCGCGGTCACCACCACCAGCACCCCGGCCAGCCCGACGGCGACCCGCGGCCGGTCCCGGGCGACGATCCCGACGGCGGCGCCGGCGACCAGCATCGTCAGGCCCATGCCGACCAGCAGGGCGGCCTTGTCGTTGGTGCCGAACGTGCTGATCGCGAACTGCTTGAGCCACTCCGGGGTGAGGGCGATGAAGGTCTGGCCGAGCGCACCCAGCGGGGACGACGCCGGCCCCAGCCAGCCCAGCAGCTGGCCGGCGGCCGACAGCAGTTCGGCCACCCCCAGCGTCAGGCCGAGCGCGACGATGCCGACCAGACCGGACAGCGCGAGGCCGGGCCGCCAGCCGGCGGTCGGCGGATCGGTCGGCGCGCCGGCCGGGGTGGTCCGGCCGGCCGGGACTTCGTTGGAGACGGCCACCTCACCATGGTCCGCCCACCGGGCGCGGGCGGCCCGGCCGGTCCCCGGCCCGTCACCGGGTCGTAAGAACCTCGTGTTCACGCATCGCAGACGTACGATCACTCGATGCAACCGGTGGGCCGGACCCATCCGGCCGGACATGCCCGCCGAATGACCGGTGGACGATGAAAACCCCCGCACAAGGGACCGCCGATGCCTGAATCCCCATCCGCCCGCGCGGGCCGGCCGCTGGCCGCCGTGCCCGGCGACCCACCCGACCCGGGGCGCACCCCCGAGGAACTGCTGCGGCTCACCGCGATGGGTCGGGAGGACGCCTTCGAGCAGCTCTACGACGCCTTCGCGGCGCGGGTGTTCGGCCTGGCCCGCCGGGTCGTGCGGGATCCGAGCCAGGCCGAGGAGGTCGCCCAGGAGGTGTTCCTGGAGATCTGGCGGCGGGCCAGCCGCTACGACCGGACCAAGGGGTCGGCGACCTCCTGGATCATGACGCTCACCCATGCCCGGGCGGTCGACCGGGTGCGGTCGGCCCAGGCGGCCACCGATCGCGAGCTCCGGGTCGCCCACGCGTCGACCGAGCGGGACGTGGACACGGTCGTCGAGGCGGTCGAATCCGGCTTCGAGCGGCGGGCGGTGCAGCGCTGCCTGGGTACGCTCACCGAGCTGCAGCGCGAGTCGATCACCCTGGCGTACTTCAGCGGTTACACCTACCGCGAGGTGGCCGAACTGCTCACCGCACCTCTGCCGACCATCAAGACCAGGCTGCGCGACGGCCTGATCCGGCTCCGTGACTGCCTGGGGGTGACCTCGTGACCGCTCCGGACATGCACCTGGACACCGGGGCGCTGGCTCTCGGGGCGCTGCCGCCGGACGAGTTGGCCGCCGCCGAGGCCCACGTCGACGGTTGTGACCCGTGCCGCGAGGAACTGGCCGGCTTCCGGGAGACGGTGGTGCGGCTGGCCGCCGTCGCCGCCGAGGCGCCGCCGGCCTCGCTGCGCCGCTCGGTGCTGGCCGCCGTCGCGGTCACGCCCCAGCTCCCGCCGATCGGCGGCTCGGCCGGTGGGGCCGGCCGGGCCGCGGCTCCCGTCCCTCCGGGGCCGACCGCGCCGGAGCCGGGGCCGACCGCCCCGGAGCCC
>NZ_JBMDXT010000231.1:0-4339 GCF_048594475.1 Nakamurella sp.
GACACCGACCCCGGCATAACGGCCGCACCCGTGGAGAGCCCGGTGCGTCGAGACACGCACGCCGGGTTCGGCGAGCGGTCCGGGGAAACGGAACCGGGGCAACCCGGCCACCGCGCCCCGGACCGACTCAACCGGATCAACGAGCCCCGAATGTGACGGGTGGGACGCGAATCGACGACTTCGTGCGCGCCGGTGTCCACACGTCGTGGTCGTCCGGATGTGGATCGCCGCGCGGATCAACTGACGCCGAATGTGACGGGTGGGACGGAAGTCGACGACTTGGTCCGCGCCGGGCTACTTGATCCGCGCGGCGTAGGCGGCCCGCGAGGACGGGGCGGCAGCGGCGGCCGGACGGCCGGCGGACGGGCCGGATGCGCCGGATGCGCCGGACCCGCCGGCCGGGGCGGTCGGGGTGGCGGCGGCATCGGGCGAAGGGCCGGCCTCGGCCAGGGCGGGACACAGCACCCAGAGCACGGTGGTGATCTCGTCCGTCGCCTCGGCGCGGAAGGTGTGGGAGACCGAGGCGTCGAAGGTGAAGGCGTCGCCGGGGCCGAGCTCGACGGTCCGGTCGGCGAAACCGACGGCCAGTCGCCCGGTGATCACATAGGCGAACTCCACATCGGCCGGCAGGGCATACGCCTCGGGCCCGCTGCCGCCGCCGGGCCGGATGTCCGAGCGCAGCACCTGGACGCGCCGCTCGGCGAACGGGGTCAGCTGGTACTCGTCCAGATCCTGGCCGCCGAAGTCGATCCGCGGGTACTGACCCGACCGGACGACCTCGCCCGCCCCGTCGTTCTCGAACAGCGACGCCAGCGGGATGCCCAGGGCCGCGCAGATGCGCAACAGCGCCGCCACGGAGGCCGACGCGAGGTCCCGTTCGATCTTGGACAGGAAACCCTTGGTCAGCCCGCTGGCCTCGGCGACCTCTTCCAAGGTGCGCCGCTGGGCTCGTCGCACCGCCTTGAGCCGGGCGCCGATGCGCGCGGTCTCCCCACCCGACGCGGCGTCCGCCGCCGGTGCGCCCATCGGCCGGTCCCCTTCCTGAGGTATCCCTGCGTGCAACCCGAGTATTTCATAAGCGACACGGGTTGACGGCTAGGAAACTTAAGTTGCATACTGGGCGCACCCCGGGATCACCATTGTCATCCGTCCCTCCTCAGCGTCAGGGAACCTCATGGATCTCGTCATCATCGCCGCCTACATCGGCGCCATGATCGGCATCGGCTTCTACGCCAAAGGCAAGGCCACGAGCGAGTCGGACTTCCTGGTCGCCGGCCGCCGCCTCGGGCCGCTGCTCTACTCCGGCACGATGGCCGCCGTGGTCATCGGCGGCGCGTCGACCATCGGTGGCGTCGGGCTCGGGTACGAGTACGGCATCTCCGGCATGTGGCTGGTCTTCGCGATCGGCTGCGGCATCCTGTTCCTGAGCCTGGTGTTCGCCGCCCGGATCAACCGGGCCGGCGTCTACACGGTCAGCCAGTTCCTCGAGCTGCGGTACGGCCGCGGCGGCAGCCTGCTCTCCGGCATCGTGATGGCCGCCTACACGCTCATGCTCGCGGTCACCTCGACCATCGCCTACGGGACGGTCTTCGGCGTGCTGTTCGACCTGGGCAAGGTGCCGTCGATCATCATCGGCGGGGCCGTCGTCGTCACGTACTCGGTGCTCGGCGGGATGTGGTCGATCACCCTGACCGACTTCGTGCAGTTCGTCATCAAGACCGTCGGCATCTTCGTCCTGCTGCTGCCGGCCGCCCTGATCAAGGCGGGCGGTTTCGCCGGGCTCGCCGAGAAGCTGCCGGACACCGCCTGGTCGCTGACCACCATCGGGGGCGGCACGATCGTCACCTACTTCGTCATCTACTTCTTCGGCCTGGTCATCGGCCAGGACATCTGGCAGCGCGTGTTCACCGCCCGCAGCGACGGCGTCGCGAAGTGGGCGGGCACCGTCTCGGGCGTCTACTGCCTGCTCTACGCGGTCGCCGGCGCGCTGATCGGCATGAGCGCCAAGGTGATCCTGCCCGGCCTGGCCGACCCGGACGACGCCTATCCGGAGGTCGTCGAGGCGGTGCTGCCGGTCGGCGTTTCCGGGCTGGTCATCGCGGCCGCCCTGGCCGCGATCATGTCCACCTCCAGCGGTGCGCTGATCGCCACCGCGACCGTGGCCAAGGAGGACATCGTGTCGGTGTTCCGCCGCCGCCGGCAGCCGGTGCCGACCCCCGTGGCCGAAGGCGGCGAGCACCTGACGCCCGCCCAGGAGCACGACGAGGTCGCCGGCAGCCGCTGGTACATCCTGGGTTTCGGCGTGCTGACGATCGTGCTCGCCTGCGTCATCAGCGACGTCATCGCCGCCCTGACGATCGCCTACGACATCCTGGTCGGCGGCCTGCTGGTCGCCATCATCGGCGGGATGGTGTGGAGGCGCGGCACCCTCAGGGGCGCGCTGGTCAGCATCGCGGCCGGCGTCGTCGTCACCCTGGGCACGATGGCCGCGGTCGGCGACATCTACGCCAACGAGCCCATCTACGCCGGTCTGGCCGCCAGCCTGATCGCCTTCGTCGCGGTCAGTCTGGCCACCCCGGCCACGCCGGAGCCCATTCGCGCCGAATGGGACCGCCGGGTCAACCACAAGCGCAGCACCACCACCGATTCCGCCGCCACCGCCCCGCAGGTCTGAGGACGATTCCGATGCCCCTTCCGCACACCGTCTCTGCGACCGGCAACGTCGGCCCGGTCGACGCCACCAAGATCCCCCGGTACGCCGGCCCGGACACCTTCGCCCGGCTGCCCCGCCTCGACGAGGTCTCGCGCGCCGACGTGGCGATCCTGGGCGTGCCGTTCGACACCGGGGTCAGCTACCGCCCCGGCGCCCGGTTCGGACCGGGCCACATCCGCAACTCCAGCAAGCTGTTGCGGCCCTACCACCCGGCCCAGGACGTGCACCCGTTCGGCGATCAGCAGGTCGCCGACGCCGGCGACGTCGCGGTCAACCCGTTCGATCTGACCGAGGCCGTGCAGCAGATCGACGACGCGGTGACCGCCGTGCGCGCCGACGGCGCGTCGCTGCTCACCCTCGGCGGCGACCACACGATCGCGCTGCCCATCCTGCGGTCGCTGCACCGCGACCACGGCCCGATCGCCGTCCTGCACTTCGACGCCCACCTGGACACCTGGGACACCTACTTCGGCGCCCCGTACACCCACGGCACCCCGTTCCGCCGGGCGTCCGAGGAGGGCCTGCTGGACCTGGAACGCTGCCAGCACATGGGCATCCGCGGCCCGTTGTACGCGGCGAGCGACCTGGAGGACGACGCCGCGCTCGGCTTCCAGATCGTTCGCGCCGACGACTACGAGACCGACGGGGTCCGCGGCGCGGTGGATCGGATGCGGCGCCGGCTCGGCGACGGCCCGGTGTACGTATCCATCGACATCGACGTGCTCGATCCCGCGCACGCCCCCGGCACCGGCACCCCGGAGGCCGGCGGGCTGACCAGCCGCGAACTGCTGCACACCCTGCGCGGCCTGACCGGGCTGAACGTCGTCGGCGCGGACATCGTCGAGGTCGCCCCGGCCTACGACCACGCCGAGATCACCGGGATCGCCGCCGCGCACGTGGCCTACGAGCTGCTGGCCGTGCTGGCCAAGAACCGGACGACCGCATGACGGCCTGCGCCCCGACCGGGCATCGCAACGGCGGCGCGGCGGTCGTCGAATCCCTGGCCGCCCACGGCGTGGACACGGTGTTCGGCATTCCCGGGACCCACAACCTCGAGCTGTTCCGGCATCTGCCGGCGGCGGGCATCCGGACGGTCACCACCCGGCACGAGCAGGGTGCCGGGTACGCCGCCGACGGCTACCACCAGGTTTCCGGCCGGCCCGGCGTGGTCATCACCACCAGCGGCCCCGCCGTGTTGAACGTCGCCGCCGCGGCCGGCACCGCGTGGGCGGAATCCCGCGCGCTGCTGATCGTCTCGCCCGGCCTGCCGACCGGAACGGACGGTGGCGACGCCGGTCAGCTGCACGAGACCAAGAACGCCTCGGGGGCGATGAACGAGATCGTCGCCTGGAGCCGCCGCGTCGGCTCCGCGGAGGAGGCGGCGCGGGCGGTCACCGACGCGTTCGCGTTCTTCGCCGCCGGGCGCCCGCGCCCGGTGCACATCGAGGTCCCGCTCGACGTGCTCGAGCAGCCCTGGACCGGTGCGGCGACCGTGGCGCCCGCGGCCGCCCCGACCCTCCCGCCCGCCGAGGCGGTCGGCGCCGCGGCGGCGGCGCTGCGCGCGGCCGCCCCGCCGGTCCTCGTGGGCGGCGGCGGGGCGCGCCGTGCAACGACCGAGATCCGGTC
>NZ_JBMDXT010000232.1:0-8680 GCF_048594475.1 Nakamurella sp.
CGCAGCCGTTCGACGAAGTCGAACGCCACCCTCCGGCCGTAGAAATTCCCGCCCTCGTCGATGACGAATCCTTCGACCGTGCGCTCGCGACCGGAGAACGTCGGGTTGGTGCCGATGGAGATCGCCAGCGGCGAGCGGCGCGTGCCCAGCACGAACCAGCCCGCGTAGATGCCGTCGGCCGGGATCGCGGCGTGCTCGGCGACGTCGAGATTGGCGGTCGGGTAGCCCAGCTCGGCGCCGCCGCGGCCCTCGCCGTGCACCACGAAGCCCTCCACCCGGTGCGGCCGGCCCAGCGCGGCGGCGGCCGCGGTCACGTCGCCCGCGCCGACGCAGGCGCGCACGTAGGTCGAGCTGACCGTGACCTCGTCCGGTCCGGGGACCAGGGTGATGCCGTGCACGACGAAGCCGAACCGGGGTCCGAGCGCGCGCAGCAGGTCGACCGAACCGGCCCCGCGATGCCCGAAGCGGAAATTCTCCCCCACCACGACGTGGGCGACGTGCAGCCGGTCGACCAGCACGTCGTGCACGAACTCCTCGGCGCCGACCTGGGACAGCGCCGTGGTGAACGGCAGGACCAGCAGGGCGTCCACGCCCAGCTCGGCGATCAGCTCGGCCCGCCGGCGCAGCGTCACCAGCATCGCCGGGTGGCTGCCCGGTCGCACGACCTCGGCCGGGTGCGGATCGAAGGTGGCGACCACGGTCGGCAGGCCGTGCTCCCGGCCGATCCGGACGGCCTCGCCGATCAGTGCCTGGTGGCCGCGGTGCACGCCGTCGAAGACCCCGATGGTCAGCACGCACCGGCCCCAGCTCGGGGGGATCTCGTCGACACCGCGCCACCGCTCCACGGCCGACAGCCTGCCACCTGGGACCCGCCGCGCGTGCGCCGGGGACGCCGTGCCGGTCGGTCCCGCTCGATCCCGGTCGGTACGGCTCGGTCCCGGTCGGTCCCGGTCGGTCCCGGCTCAGCCGCCGGCCTGCCAGCCGAACACCGATCGTGTCCGCCCGTCCTGGTCGGCGACCAGCGCGACGAGGGCGCCTCCCGGGTCGAGCGCCGCGTAGGTGCCGGCGATGCCACCGGCTTCGATCCGGCGGCCGTGCCCCAGGTCGAGCGCCTGCGCCGCGGTGACCGTCCGCACCGGGAAGGCCAGCCGGACGGCGTCGACCGCCGGCAGCAACGCCCCCCGCACCTGGGCGACGAGCTCGTCGGTGACCGGCGGGCGGTCGGCCGGCACCCCGCGGAAGACGTCGATCGCGCGGCCCGCCGGTCCGTCCAGGGCGAACGGCCCCACCCGGGTGCGGCGCAGTGCGGTCAGGTGGCCCCCGACCCCCAGGGCGGCCCCCAGGTCGCGGGCCAGCGACCGCACGTAGGTGCCGGTGGTGCAGTCGACGGTCACGTCCAGGTCGATGCGGCCGTCCGCCCGGCGGGGCAGGGCGTCCAGGTCGAACCGGCCGACCGTCACCGGCCGCGCGGCCAGCTCGACCTGCTCGCCGGCGCGGACCCGGTCGTAGGCGCGGCGGCCGTCGACCTTGATCGCCGAGACGGCGCTGGGCACCTGGAGCAGGTCGCCGGTCAGCGCGGCCATCGCGGCGGCCAGCGCGGTGTCGTCGACTCCGGCGGCGTCCACGGTGCCGGTGACGGTGCCGTCGGCGTCGTCGGAATCGGTGCTCACCCCGAGGCGGACGGTGGCCCGGTAGGTCTTGTCGGTCAGCGCCAGGTGACCGAGCAGCCGGGTGGCCCGGTCCACCGCCAGCACCAGCAGCCCGGTGGCCATCGGGTCGAGCGTGCCGGCGTGCCCGACCCGCTTGAGTCCCAGCACCCGCCGGACCCGCCCCACGACGTCGTGCGAGGTGCAGCCGGACGGCTTGTCGACCAGCAGCAGACCGCCGCCGGGCGGCAGGCCGGGGCCGGTCACCGGTCCCCCGGAGCGGCGGCCCCGTCGGCCGGCGCGGGCCGGCCCGGGTCGGCCGGCCGCCGGTGCACCTCCGTGAAGTGCAGCTCCGGCGCGCCGGAGCCCGCGCGGCGGGTCATGACGACGCTGAACTCGCCGGTGTCCAGCCGGTCCCACCGGTGCGGCACGATCTCCACCGGGACATCCTCCCCGCGGGCCGCGGCCCGCAGCACATGGACCCGGGTCCGCAGGATCCAGGTGACCATGCGGACGATCCCGAGCGCGGTCAGCAGGGCGATCGCCCCGAAGGCCCAGCGGTAGGCCTGCGCGCTGTGGGTGACCGCGCCCGGCTCGACCAGGTCCAGGATCTGCCCCACCGCGAACACCATCACCACGGCCCCGCAGAACCCGCCGACGTTGACCAGCCCGGTGGCGGTGGAGATGCGGTGCCGCGGGTTGTAGTCGCGGGCGAGCATGAACCCGATGCCGGAGGCCGGACCGCCCACCGAGAAGACGCAGATGACGGCGACCACGACGGCCAGCGGCGGCTGACCGCCGGGCCAGCCGATGAGCACGAGCCAGCCGATCAGGCACAGCCCGGCCACGGTCAGCGCCAGGCCGCCGCGGATGTGTGGACGCCGGCCGATGACCGGGCCCAGCAGCAGGTTGCCGATCAGGCCGCCGATCACCAGCAGCATCAGCAGCGAGGACGCCGCCCCGGGCGAGTAGCCCAGCGCCTGGGTCAGGTACGGGTAGCCCCACAGGACGGCGAAGACGGTCGGGCCGGCCATCGTCGAGAGATGGATCCAGAAACCCAGCCGCCCGGCCGGCAGCCGCCAGGCGTGCCGGACCTGGGTCAGCACCTCGCGCCCGCCCACCGGGCCGGTGGCGCTCTCGGCCTCCCGGTACGGCGCGGCCACCGCGGGCCGCAGCAGCAGCAGCGCGTAGCCCAGGGACAGCCCGCCGGCGATCGCGAACGTCGGGCCCCAGCCCAGGCCGGTCAGCATCAGGGTGAGCGGCACGGTGGCGACCACGTTGCCGAGCATCCCGGTCAGGCTGGTCAGGCCGACCATCGTCGGGTACCGGCGGGCCGGGAACCAGCCGGCGACCAGCCGCAGCACCGAGATGTAGGTCATCGCGTCGCCGACGCCGAGCAGGCCGCGCGCCAGCAGCGCGAGCGGGTAGCTGGTGACGAAGGCGAACAGCAGCTGGGCGCTGCCCATGATCAGCGTCGCGGTCAGCAGCATCCGGCGCGGGCCGAACCGGTCGATGAGGATGCCGGCCGGCACCTGCATCGCGGCGTAGACGCCCAGCTGGAGCATGACGAACGTGCTCAGCTGGCCGGCCGACAGGTCCAGCCGCTGCGCGGCCATCGGGCCGGCCACGCCGAGCGAGGTCCGGTGGAAGACGGCGAGCAGGTAGACGCCGACCCCGATGATCCAGATGACGAGCGGGCGGCGGGCGAACCACAGCCGCACCGCACCCAGGCGGTGGCCGAGCGCTCCGAGCGCCCCGGTCATGATGCGGTCCCCGCGCCGCGCAGGGCCCGATCGGCGTGCCGCAGGTGCTCGCGGGTCAGGTGCTCGGCCAGGGCCAGGTCCGCATGCATGATCGCGGCGGCGATCGCCTCGTGGTCGGCGACCGTGGCTCGCATCCGGGCGGTGTCCGGCTCGCCGTCGGGGGCGGACAGGTTGGCCGCGCCCATCCGCATCTGCCGGTCGCGCAGCGAGCCGTAGAGCCGGATCAGGATCAGGTTGTTGTCGGCGGCGACGATCGTCGCGTGGAACGTGCGGTCCGCGGTCACGAAGGCCGGCAGATCCATCGCCGCCGCGGCGGCCCGCAGGTCGGCCAGCGGCACCTCCAGGGCCCGGGCGACCGCCGGACCCCGGCCGGACTCGATCACCGCGCGGGTGCAGTGCGCCTCGACCAGCGATCGGGTGGCCAGCACGTCGCGCCACTCCTGGGCGGTGACCGGCAGCACCAGCGCGCCGCGCTTGGGCAGCAGCCGGATCATCCCCTGGGCCTCCAGCCGTAGCAGGGCCTCGCGGACCGGCGTGCGGGACACCCCGGTCTCGGCGGCGATGGCCCCTTCGGCGAGCAATTCGTTGTCGGCGTACCGGCCGCTGAGCACGCCCTGCCGGACGTGCTCGTAGACGCGGTCGGCCGCGGACGGTATCCGATCTGTATCCATGATGTATCTATGATGCGCGCCCCGGCCCGCGCGTTCCCGATCGGACAGCCCCGGGTGACCAGGCTCACGCCAGGGTCGAAGGTCCCGTCCCGCGCGGATCATCGACGCCGGCGCGGACGAAGGTCGCGCCGATGTGACCGATGGGACGCGAATCGACGATTTCCTGCGCGCGGCAGGAGGGGGTCCGGCGGCGGTGACGGTGCTGCCGGCCGCGGTCGGAGGTCGTTCCGGCGGCGGCCCGGTTCGGCAACGGTCCGGCGGGGCGTCCGCGGCGTCAGCCAGATCCGGGACCGATGCGGCCGCTCCGGCCTGGCCGCGACTATCGGCGGCGCTGGGCGGTGGGGCCGGACGTCCGGAGCTCGTTCAGCGGTCGATGACCTCACGCAGCCGGCGGACGGCGTCCTCCGGCGGGCCCAGGTGGGTGAAACCGGCCGACCGGACGTGACCGCCGCCCCCCAGGGCCTCGGCCGCGGCGGCGACGTCGACGCTGCTGCGGGAGCGCAGCGAGACCTGCCAGACGTCCGCGCCGGTCTGCTTGATCACCATGGCGACCTCGGCCTCCTGCGCGGTCCGCAGGATGTCGATGACCGAATCCAGCTCCTCCTGGCGCAGCCCGTCCCGGACGGCGTCGTCGATGATCGTCCAGACCAGTCCCCCGCCGCGCGCCGCGTCCCGGTCCAGGCCGGCCCGGTCGAGGACCCTGGACAGCATGCCCAGCCACCCGAACGGGTGCGAGTCGGTGATCGGGTGCAGCACGTCCATCGGCCGCACCCCGGTGTCGATCAGCCGGGCGGCGAGCCGGTGCACCTCGGCGTCGGCGTGCCGGAAGTGGCCGGTGTCGGTGGCCAGGCCGGCGTAGAGGTTCTCGGCGATGTCCCGGTCGATCGGGATGCCCAGCCGATCCAGCAGCCGGGCGACCAGGACGGCGGTCGCCTCGGCCGCGATGTCGATCAGGTTGTACCGGCCGAACCGGGCGTTCGAGGCGTGGTGGTCGATGACCAGGCTCAACGGGCACCCGTCCATCACGCGGACGAGCGAGCCGAGCCGTTCCCGGGAACCGACGTCCAGGCTGACGAACAGGTCGGCCCCGTCGGAGACGTCCTCGGGTGCGACGACCAGCGGCAGGCCGGGCAAATGCCGCAGCGATTCCGGGACGCTGTCCGGCTCGGCGAACGAGACCTGGACGTCGACGCCGCGGCGGGCCAGCCCCAGGCCCAGACCCAGCGCGCTGCCCAGCGCATCCGCGTCCGGGTGGACGTGGGCGACGAGCACCACCGACCGGGCCGCGGCGAGCAGGCCGGCGGCGATGTCCAGGTCGTCGATCGGGGTTCCGGCGGGAGCGGCGTCGGACTTGGCCGGGGACAGCCGCACGCGTCCACCGCGGGTGCGGTTGCGGGACGTGCGGATGTCCGTCACGGTGCCTCCGGAATCTCCTCGGCCGGCTCGCTGACCGGCGCACTCCAGTGTCTGGCGAAAACGTCCGTCGCGCGCGCCACCGGTAGGGCAACGGCGCAGGAACGACGACAGCGCCGGCTCCCATGCCGGCGCATGGTTACGGTACCCGCTCGGACGACCTTCCCGCCCCGCCGTCGACGGGGTGCGATCCGGCGGTGCCGTCCGGACCGGAGGTCTGCGCCCGCTCGTCCGGATCGTCCGCGTCCTCGGCCGGCTCACCGCCGTCGAACTCCGGGTCGTCCTCGTCGGCCACCCGGGGGGCCTTGTACGGGTCGGCCTCGCCGGCGTAGCTCGCGCCGGCGGCCTGCTGGGCCACCCGGGCGTCGGCGTCGCGGGCCGCGGCCAGCAGCTCGTCGATCCGGTGCGCGTTCGCCGGGACGGCGTCGAGCTTGAACGCCAGCGTCGGGGTGAACTTGATCCCGGTCTCGTGGCCGACCGCCGACCGCAGCACGCCGGTGGCACTGGCCAGGCCGGCCGCGGCGGCGGAGACGACGTCGTCGTCGCCGTAGACGGTGTAAAAGACCGTGGCCTCCCGCAGGTCCGGTGTCACGGTGGCCGCGGTGATCGTCACCATGTCCAGCCGCGGATCCTTGACCTGGTGCTGGATGTGGGTCGCCACGATGCTGACGATGCGCTTGGCCAGCCGGCGGGCCCTGGCGGTATCGACCATGATCAATCTCCCTCGTCGTGCGCGCCGAACACCCGTCGCCGGGTGGACAGCACCTCGAATTCCACTTCGCCGGCCACCTGCCGCTCGCAGGTGTCCAGCACCCGGTGCACCTGACCCGGGTCCGAGGAGACGGTAGCGACCGCGATCAGGGCCCGACGGAGCCGGTCGGGGTCGCCACCCTCGGTGACGGCCACGTCCAGCCGGCGCAGCCGGGCCAGCACCGGGCGCACGACGGCCCGCTTGTGCTTGAGCGAGCCGACCGCGCCGAGCAGGACGTCACATTCCAGGACGCCGACGTAGACCGCGCCCTCGGCGCCGGTCATGACGATCCCGGCCGTCCGGCCGGCCGGTGACCGGCCGGACGGGCAGAGATCGCCGTCACCGACGCACGGGGGCGGGCGTGAGGGCCGTGCGGCATCAGCTGCGCGGCTTCTCCCGGACCTCGTAGGTCTCGATCGTGTCCTCGAGCTCGATGTTGTTCCACGAGCCCAGGCCGATGCCGCATTCGAAGCCCTCCCGGACCTCGGTGACATCGTCCTTGAACCGGCGCAGCGAGTCGATCTTGAGGTCGTCGTTGAGCACCACGCCGCCGCGCAGCAGGCGCGCCTTGGCGTTGCGACGGATCTCGCCGTTGCGCACGATGCAGCCGGCGATGTTGCCGAACTTGGACGACCGGAAGATCTCCCGGATTTCCGCCGAACCGGTCTGGACCTCTTCGAACTCGGGCTTGAGCAGGCCCTTGAGCGCCGCCTCCACCTCGTCGATGGCCTGGTAGATGACCGTGTAGTAGCGGATGTCGACACCCTCGCGGTCGGCCAGCTCCTGCACCCCGCGCACCGGCTTGACGTTGAAGCCGATGACGATGGCGTCGGTGGTGGCCGCCAGGTTGATGTCGTCCTGGGTGATGCCGCCGACCCCGCGGTGCACGACCCGCAGATCGACCTCCTCGCCCACGTCCAGCTTGATCAGGCTGTCCTCCAGCGCCTCGACGGTGCCGGAGTTGTCGCCCTTGATGATCAGCGTGAGCTGCTCGATCTTCTTCTCGGCCAGCGCGGCGCCCAGGTCCTCCAGCGAGATCCGCCGGCGGGTGCCGATCTGGGCCTTGCGGGTGCGGGCCTGCCGCCGCTCGGCGATCTGCCGGGCGACGCGGTCCTCCTCGACGACCATGAACGAGTCGCCGGCCCCGGGCACCGAGGTGAAGCCGAGCACCTGCACCGGGCGGGACGGGGTCGCCTCGGCGACCTGCTCGCCGTGGTCGCCGAGCATGGCCCGGACGCGCCCGTAGGCGTTGCCGGCGACGATCGAGTCGCCGACCCGCAGCGTGCCCCGCTGCACCAGGACCGTCGCGACCGCACCGCGACCGCGGTCCAGGTGCGCCTCGATGGCCACGCCCTGGGCTTCCATCTCGGGGTTGGCCCGCAGGTCCAGCGCCGCGTCCGCGGTCAGCAGGATCGCCTCGAGCAGCCCGTCGATGTTCAGCCGGGCCTTCGCCGAGATCTCCACGAACATGGTGTCGCCGCCGTACTCCTCGGCGACCAGCCCGTACTCGGTGAGCTGCTGGCGGATCTTGTCGGGGTTCGCCCCCTCCTTGTCGATCTTGTTGATCGCCACCACGATCGGCACGTCCGCGGCCTTGGCGTGGTTGATCGCCTCGACCGTCTGCGGCATGACGCCGTCGTCGGCGGCGACCACCAGCACCACGATGTCCGTGGACTGCGAGCCGCGGGCCCGCATGGCGGTGAACGCCTCGTGACCCGGGGTGTCGATGAAGGTGATCAGCCGCTCGTCGTCGCCCAGGTGCGTGGCGACCTGGTAGGCGCCGATGTGCTGGGTGATGCCACCGGCCTCCTTGTCGACCACGTTCGTGCTGCGGATCGCGTCCAGCAGCTTGGTCTTGCCGTGGTCGACATGGCCCATGACGGTGACGACCGGCGGGCGTACCACCAGGTCGCTCTCGTCGCCCTCGTCCTCGCCGTAGGTGAGGTCGAACGACTCCAGCAGCTCGCGGTCCTCGTCGTCCGGGGAGACGATCTCGACCTGGTAGCCCATCTCCGAGCCCAGGAGCTCGAGGATGTCGTCGGAGACCGACTGGGTGGCGGTCACCATCTCGCCGAGGTGGAACAGCGCCTGCACCATCGACGCCGGATTCGCGTCGATCTTGTCCGCGAAGTCGGCCAGCGAGGAGCCCCGGGCCAGCCGGATCGTCGATCCGTTGCCGCGCGGCAGCGCCACGCCACCGATCGACGGCGCCTGCATGTTGTCGAATTCCTGACGGCGCTGCTTCTTGGACTTGCGCCCCTTGCGCGCCGGTCCGCCCTGCCGGCCGAACGCACCCGCGGCACCGCCGCGACCACGACCGCCGCCACCGCCGCCACCGGGACGACCACCGCCGCCGCCGGGACCGCCGGTGCCACCGCCGGGACGGTAGCCACCGCCACCGCCGCCGGCGCCGCCACCGGGCCCGCGGTACCCGCC
>NZ_JBMDXT010000233.1:0-5637 GCF_048594475.1 Nakamurella sp.
CCGGGCGCGGATGATCATGTTGGCCCGGTCGCCGGCCTGCAGCTTGGCCAGGATGGTCGAGACGTTGTTCCGGACGGTCTTGCCCGACAGGTACAGCTCGGCGGCGATCTGGGTGTTGGACCGGCCGGCCGCGATCAGGTCGAGGATCTCCCGCTCGCGGTCGGTGAGCTGCGGGAACGCCGATGCGCGGGCGGTCGCCGGCGCCTCGAACGCGCGGGCCACCCGCCGGGCCAGCGACGCCCCGAACACCACGCCGCCGGCGTGCACGGTGCCGATCGCTCGTACCACCTCGTCCTGGGAGGCGCCCTTGACCAGGTAGCCGCGCGCGCCGGCGCGGACCGCGCTGAAGACGGTGGCGTCGTCCTCGCCCATCGTCACCACGAGGACCCCGACCTCGGGCGCGGCCTCGGCGATCCGCCGCGTGGCCTCGATGCCGTTCATCACCGGCATCTGGATGTCCATGATCACCACCTCCGGCCGGTCCGCCGGGCCCGCGCCCGTCACCGCGTCGACCGCGGCCCGGCCGTCCGCGGCCCGACCGGTCACGGTGATCCCGTCGAGCGGGTCGAGCAACGCGGCCAGCCCGTCGCGGAACACGGGGTGGTCGTCGACGATGAGCACCCGGATCGGTCCAGTCATGCGGATCCTCCGCTCGGTCCGCGCGGTGGTCCCGCCCGGTGTCGATTCCTCGTACGGCCGGCCTCGCTCATGCGGCCGGCTCGTCCGCGATCGGAATCCAGGCCTGCACGACGGTGCCGCCGGCCGGCGGGCAGTGCACGTCGCAGGTTCCGCCCAGCTCCTCGGCCCGCTCCCGCAACGAGCGCAGGCCCACCCCGGCGACCGCGTCGGCGGGGATCCCGCGCCCGTCGTCGGCGATCTCGATGCGCAGCGCGCCGGCCTCGACGGTCAGACCCACCCGGCAGGTCGTCGCCGCGGCGTGCCGGACGACGTTGGTCAGCGCTTCGGACACGATGCGGTAGGCGGCCACCTCGACCGCGGCCGGCAGCGCCGCCAACGCGCCCGCCCCCGACGCATCCGGCCCACCTTCCGCCGGCCGGCCGGCTCCGAGGCCGACGTCCAGCTCGACGTCGAGCACCGCCGACGCGGCCTCGACCTGATGCTCCAGCGCGGCGACCAGCCCGAAGTCGTCGAGGGCGGGCGGCCGGAGCCCGTGCACCAGCCGGCGTACGTCGGCCAGCGCATCGGTGACGTCCTGACGGGACTGCCGGACGAGCTGCCGGGTGCGGTCGGGGTCGGTCCCGATCGCATTGCCGGCGGCGTCCAGCCGCAAGGCCACCCCGCCCAGCGCCGGCCCGAGCCCGTCGTGCAGGTCCCGCCGGATCCGCCGCCGGTCCTCCTCCCGGGCCAGCACCAGCCGCTCCCGGGCCAGTTGGAGCTCGCGGGCCAGGGTGGCGCTGCGCACGGCGATGGCCGCCTGCCGCACCACGTCCAGCAGCAGCGCCTGGTCCCGGCGCGACATCAACGACCGGAAGCCGTTGGCCGGCAGCAGCAGCCGGCCGATCCGCGTGCCCTGGTAGGTGATTGGCAGCTCGGCCCGCGCGGCCGGGTCGCTCGGGGCGATGCCGTGCTCGGCGACCAGCGTGCCGCCGCCGGACCGGACGATCTCCACGCCGACGTACGGCACCTTGAACGCCTCCGCCACCGCGCCGGCCAGCGCCGGCAGCTGCTCGTCGACCCGGCCGGAGGACTCCAGGCGCGGGCCAGGGTCGAGACCACCGTGTACCGGTCCGCGCGCCGGCCGACCAGCAGCCGCCGCACCCACCGGCCCAGCCAGTGGCGCATCGGCCCGTACAGCACCACGGCGACGATGAGCACGACCACGGTGACGCCGCGCTCGTCCAGCTGGTCGCCCAGCAACTCGTTGCCCGCCGCGATGATCGCCAGATCCAGGCTGATGACGATCGCGCCGACGGCGGCGGAGACCAGGGTGCCGGCGACCAGCGCGTCGATGTCGACGAGCGTGGGCGCGACGATGCCGATCGTCACCGACCCGGCGGTGACCGCGACCGCGGTGACCAGGGCCAGGTAGGCCATCGCGCTGCCCGGGACGAGCAGCCCGACCACGACGACCAGCACGCAGATCAGCGCCGCCCAGAGCAGCCAGCGCACGCGGGTGCGATCGAGGCCGGTGGCGGTGTGGTGCCGGGCGAAGACCACCGCGATCGGCAGCAGCAGCCCGGCGAAGGTCAGGGTGCGAGCCGCCGTCAGCAGGACGACCCAGGCGCCGTCCGGCAGCGGCAGCGCCGGCACGCTCGGATCGACCCACGGCGGGACGGCGCCCTCGTAGACCGCCGAGGCCGGGGCCAGCACCAACGCGATCGGCAGCAGCGCGGCCAGCCCGACCCCGATCCGGCCGACCACCCCCCACCCGCCCGGCACGAAGCGCCCGTCGGGATACAGGGTGAGCACCAGCGGCAGGCCGAGCAGCAGGAACGCGCCCACCCGCTCGTAGAACCAGAACGCCGCCGAGCCGCCCGGCGCGCCCCGGGCCACCGCGTAGGCGCCCCAGGACTCGGCGAACCCGTCGACCGCCCAGAGGGTGCCGAACGCGATCAGGATGAGGCCGATCCGGTTCCGCCGGTCGTGACCCAGGATCACCGCGCCGGCCCCGGTGACCAGCAGCCCGACGAGCGCCCCGAGCACGCCCGGGTCCGTGTTCACCGCGGCCCGGGCGGCCGCCGGCGTGGCCAGATCGACCAGGGCGCAGGCCACCAGCAGCAGCCCGCCGCCGGCCACCGCGACCAGCCCCGGCCCCGAGAACGCGCGGGTGCGCGGCCGGTCGCCGGTCGTCGTCATCGCGCCAGTATCACCGGCCCGGTGTCCCGCGGTCCCGAGGCCGGTGTCCCGTCCGGGACGGGACATTCCCGGGACCGGACCCGGGACGCCGCTCCCTGACGGCCGGGTCGGCGGGACGGACACGGTTGACCCCAGCACCCGGCACCACCGGTTCCGACCGGATCCCCCTCACGCCCGTCCCGAAGGAAATCGCCATGTCGTTGTCCAGCACCCCCGCCCCGGCCCGATCCGATCTGGCTGCGGTGGTCCCGCCCGCCGAGCCGGACCCGGGCCGCCGGCACCCATTCATGGTCCACGGCGCCCTGCTGTCGATCGGCGCGCTGGCCTGGTCCGCCTCGATCGTTGCCCTCGGGGTCGACCCGGTCGGCAACCCCGACGACCTGCTGGTGTTCGGACTCGGATCCGGCCTGTTCCAGCTCGGATTGCTCGCCCTGCTGCGGGTGCTGTGGCGGACCCGGGCGCTCGGTGCGGGCCGGATCGCCCGGGCGGCGCTGATCGTGGAGAGCGTGCTGGTCAGTGTCGCGATCGGCTCGACCCTGGCCGATGCGTTCACGCTGTCCGACCTGAACCAGCCGGTCTGGGCCGCGCTCGACGCGTTCTGGCCGCTGTCGATGCTGGGCATGTTCTTCATCGGCATCCGGATCGCCATTGCCGGCCGGTGGACCGGCATCTCCCGGTTCTGGCCGCTCGTCGCCGAGAGCTGGGCCGCGGTCGTGCTGCCGATCAACGGCATCCTCGGCGGCGCGGTGGCACAGTACGTCGCCGCCGCCCACCTGATCGTCGGGTACACCGTGCTCGGCGTGCTGGTCGCCCGGAAGACCAACTGATCCGTGCCGCATTCCCCCTTCACTCTGCCCCGGGCAGCCTGCATATGCACCACCGTCGATACCCCGCCCGGACCACTCCCGGGCGGGGCATCGGCCTGCTTGCGAGGTGGCGCTGCCGAGCCGTCTCGGCGGGTGAGCGCGGTGTCAGCAGGCTCACGCCGGCCGGCGTTGACCGGCACCGGGCCCGTCCGGGAAGATCATCGGTACTGAAGGGGAGTAGTTCCGCCCGGCCGGCCAGTCCGGATCGGGTGCGGATGGTCGACATACTGGCGCCGCGGCGCCCGGTCATCCACCGGCCTCGACGCGACAGCGGCGGCCGGCGAGCGAGACCTTCGGCCGGTGAGCTGTTGCCCGCCGGCCGAGGTCGCTGCGCCCCAGCCATCTCGGTCGGCTCGATCGAGAGGAACTCCCGTCGTGGATATCGATGTCGGACGCCCGGTGGTGGCGCGATGACGTTCTGGCCCGCCCTTCTCCTCGCCGTCGGCCTGTCCGCCGACGCCTTCGCGGTGGCCCTGGGCAAGGGACTGCACCTGCGCCGGTTCAACCTGGTCAACGCCGCGATCATCGCCTTCGCGTTCGGGCTGTTCCAGGCGGTGATGCCGCTGATCGGCTACCTCGTGGGGTCGGCGTTCTCGTCGTACATCGAAAGCGTCGACCACTGGATCGCCTTCGGGCTGCTGGCCCTGGTCGGCGGCAAGATGCTGTGGGAGGCGTTCAAGGGCGATGACGAGGACAGCGACGTCGATGTCGACACCATCAACTACCGGGAACTGCTCGTGCTGGCCGTCGCGACCAGCCTGGACGCGCTGGCCGTCGGCATCTCGTTCGCGTTCCTGCCGAACATCGCCGTCGGCTGGGTCGTGCTGCTGATCGGCGTCACGACGTTCGTGATCAGCTTCGCCGGTGTGCTGATCGGGCACAAGGTGGGTCGCCGGTTCGGCAAGCCCGCCGAGATCGCAGGTGGCGTGATCCTGATCCTGATCGGCCTGAACATCCTGGCCGAGCACCTGGGCTGGTACTGACCGGGCGGCCCGGGGCCGTCCACGAGTGGCACGGGAGGCGTGATGACCGGATCGGCGGACCCGTTCGACCTCGAACGGTTCGTGGAGGCGCAGGACCTGGGTGGGATGTACGACCGGGCCCTGGCCGAGCTGCACCGGGGGCGCAAGAGCTCGCACTGGATCTGGTTCGTGTTCCCCCAGATCGCCGGGCTCGGCTCGAGCCTGATGGCCCAGCGGTTCGCGATCGGGTCTCTCGCCGAGGCGGCGGCCTACCTGGCCCATCCCGTGCTCGGCCCGCGGCTGCGGGACGCCGCCCAGGCGGTGCTGGCCACCGACGCCCGCCGGGCCGAGGCCGTCCTCGGCTCGATCGACGCGATCAAGCTGCGGTCCAGCATGACGCTGTTCCACCGGGCGGACCCGGCCGAACCGGTGTTCGTCCGGGTCCTCGACCGGTTCTACGGCGGCCGTCCCGACCCGGCCACCGACGAGCTGCTGGCGCCGGCCGATCCGCGGTGATCGCCCGGCCCGACCGCGAGCCGTCAGGCGACCCAGCCCGGGATGCCGGTCCGTGAGCCGGCGGCCGCCCGGTCGGTGATCGAGGCGAGCCGGCGCATCGCGGTGGCCAGCTGGTCCGGCGGCACGGTGAACGGCAGCCGGACGAATGACTCCATGGTGCCGTCCGGCCCGAACCGGGGGCCGGGGGCGATCCGGACGCCGACGGACGGGGCCAGCAGGGCCAGGTCGGTGGCGAACGGGCCGGGCAGGCGCACCCACAGGAACGTGCCGCCGGTGGGCCGGGTCGGTTGCCAGTCCGGCAGGTGCGCGGCCAGCGCGGCGGCCAGCGCGGCCGCCCCGGTGGCCAGCCGGCCCCGCTGCTCGGCGAGGGCGGCCGCGGGATCGGCCAGCAGGGTGGCCGCGACGAGCTGGTCCAGCACCGGCCCGGCCATGTCGCCCAGGGCCCGGGTCGCGGCCAGCCGCCGGATCAGCCCGGG
>NZ_JBMDXT010000234.1:0-6639 GCF_048594475.1 Nakamurella sp.
TTACACCGACGCGCACAGTCACGTCTGTCCGCCCTCCTCATTGGGGTTCCCGCAGCAGGGTGGTAGCCCGCTCGAACGGGATCGATCAAGAGACCTCGCCCACGTCCTTGTGAACGTTGCCGGACTCACTGTATCGGGGCGCCTGTCCCCCGGCGCGTCGGCCGGGGGTCCCGCGCCGAATTCAGGACCAATGACCCGGTTCCGGACGGGTCGCCGGACCGGACCGGACGGACCATGTGCCCTGGTCTGCTGCGCTCACCTGCACTGAATCAATCCAGAAGCGGGTGGCCGGGCGGGTTCACCGGAAGTTCACCCGGCGAGCGCTCAGGAGTCCAGCATGTCCGCGGTCACGGCGGACTCGGTGTCCGGGATGCCCAGTTCGGCGGCCCGGCGGTCGGCCATGGTCAGCAGCCGCCGGATCCGCCCGGCCACCGCGTCCTTGGTCATCGGCGGGTCGGCCAACTGGCCCAGTTCCTCCAGCGAGGCCTGGCCGTGGGCGATCCGCAGCCGGCCGGCCTGGCTCAGGTGGTCGGGTGCGTCCTCCCCCAGGATCTCCAGCGCCCGCTCGACCCGGGCGGCCGCGGCGACCGCCGCGCGGGCCGACCGGCGCAGGTTGGCGTCGTCGAAGTTGGCGAGGCGGTTGGCGGTGGCCCGGACCTCGCGGCGCATCCGCCGTTCCTCCCACGCCAGCATCGACGCGTGGGCCCCGAGCCGGGTCAGCAGGGCGGCGATCGCGTCGCCGTCCCGGACGAGCACCCGGTCGGCCCCCCTGACCTCGCGGGCCTTGGCCCCGATGCCCATCCGGCGGGCCGCGCCGACCAGGGCCAGCGCCGCCTCCGGGCCCGGGCAGGTGATCTCCAGCGAGGCGCTGCGGCCGGGTTCGGTGAGCGATCCGTGGGCCAGGAAGGCGCCGCGCCAGGCCGCCTCGGCGTCGCCGACCGAGCCGGCGACGATCTGCGGCGGCAGGCCCCGGACCGGCCGGCCGCGCTGGTCGATCAGACCGGTCTGCCGGGCCAGCGAGTCCCCGCCGCCGACCACCCGGACCACGTAGCGGGTGTTCTTGCGGATACCGGACGCGGCGAGCACCTGCACCTCGGCCGCGTGCCCGTACAGCTCGGCGATCTCCTTGCGCAGGCGACGGGCCACCACGCCGGTGTCCAGCTCCGCCTCGACGATCACCCGCCCGGCGACGATGTGCAGCCCACCGGCGAAGCGCAGCATCGCCGACACCTCCGCCTTGCGGGCCGACACCTTGGTCACCGCCACCCGGCTCAGTTCGTCCTTGACCGAGGCCGTCATCGCCATTCCGGGCGCTCCCTGCTTTCACTCATGTCAACGCGCCCGATTCCGCTTGCTGGCGCTCGTTCATGTCAGTCCCCCCGGCCGGTCCGGCCGCCCGTCCGCACCCGGAGAACCGTCCCGGGCCAGCACCGCCGCGAGCGACGCCGCCAGGCCCGCCGGATCGTGCCGGGCGGTCCCCGGGATCGCGACGTCGTCCAGGTCCAGCCGGGCCCCGAGCCGGGCGGCCGCGGTCGCCAGACGCTGCGGCAGCGCCACGGACGCGCGGTCGGCCAGCACCGAATCGATGGCAAGCTCGGGGGCGTGGTCCGAGAGTACGTCCAGGTGCTGCTCGGGCGAGAATCCTTCGGTCTCCCCGGCCTGCGCGGCCAGGTTGAGCACCACCACCTTGGCGGCCCGGCTGGCCAGGATCGCTGCGGCCAGGTCCGGCAGCATCAGATGCGGCAGCACGCTGGTGAACCACGAGCCCGGGCCCAGGGTGATCAGGTCGGCCTCCGCGACGGCCTTGAGCGCCTCCGGGCAGGCCGCCGCGTCCGGCGGGTCGAGGGCGACCGACCGGACCCGGCCCGGGGTGCTCGCGACCGCCACCTGGCCGCGGATGCGCCGCACGGCCGCCGGGTCCTCGTCCAGGCCGGTCACCTCGGCGACGATGTCCAGCGGCTGACAGGCCATCGGCAGCACCCGGCCGCGGCTGCCCAGCAGGGCACCGGCGGCATCGAGTGCGGCGACCGGGTCGCCGCCGAGGACCTTGGTCAGCCCGACCAGGACCAGGTTGCCGACCGGGTGCCCGGCCAGCGCCCCCTCGCCGCGGAACCGGTGCTGGAACGTCGAGCTCCAGAGCGCGCCGTGCTCGCCCGGATCGGCCAGCGCGGTGAGCGCCATCCGCAGGTCGCCGGGCGGCACGATGCCGGGCATCTCGTGCCGGAGCCGGCCGGACGATCCCCCGTCGTCGGCGACGGTGACCACCGCGGTGACCTCGACCGGCAGCCGGACCAGGGCGGACAGCATCGCGTGCAGCCCGTGGCCGCCGCCCAGGGCGACCACCTTGGGGCGGGCCGCGGCGCGGTCCGGCAGGGCGCCGCCCATCACTCCCGGCCCAGGTCGCGGTGCACGACCTGAACCGCGAGGGTGTCGGTGTCGAGCCGGCGTTTGAGCTCCTCGGCGACGGCCACGCTGCGGTGCTTGCCCCCGGTGCAGCCGACGGCCAGGGTCAGGTACCGCTTGCCCTCACGCCGGTAGCCGCCGCTGATCAGGTCGATCAGGCCGACGTAGCGGTCGAGGAACTCCGCCGCACCTTCCTGGGACAGGACGTAGTCCGAGACCTCCTGCTCGAGCCCGGTGTGGTCGCGCAGCTCGGGGATCCAGTGCGGGTTGGGCAGGAAGCGCATGTCGATCACCAGGTCGGCGTCCAGCGGCAACCCGTACTTGAAGCCGAACGACACCAGCGTCATCGACGCCTTGCGCTCGGGGGACGCGTGCCCGAAGGCCCGCTCGACCTCCGCGCGCAGCTGATGGATGGACAGCTCGGAGGTGTCGACCACGACGTCGGCCTCCTGTCGCAGCGGCTCCAGCACGGCCCGTTCGTAGGCCACCCCGTCGGCCAGCCGGCCCCCGCCCTGCAGGGGGTGTTTGCGGCGGTTCGCCTCGTAGCGACGGATCAGCGCCGCGTCGCTGGCCTCCAGGAACAGCACCCGCGGCCGGTACCCCTTGGCGTCCAGGTCCTTGATGACGGCGGCCAGATCCTCGGTGAAGGCCCGCGAGCGGACGTCCAGCACGATCGCGATCCGGGTGACGTCGCCGCTGGTCCGCGAGCCGAGGTCGACCATCGTGCTGATCAGCTCGGGGGGAAGGTTGTCCACCACGAACCAGCCCATGTCCTCCAGGCACTTGGCCGCGGTCGACCGGCCGGCCCCGGACAGTCCGGAGACGATGGCCACCTGGATGACCGGCTCGTCCACCCGCCCCGGCTCGGCCCGTCCGGACTCGGTCCGGTCCCCCTGCTCCTGTGTGCTCACCGGGATGCCCCCTCCGTGCTCGATCCTCGGTCCCAGCCGCGCGCTACGAGAATCCTTGCATCACCGGCCGGAGCCGGCGTCGCCACCGGTGCCACCGGGCCCGGCGAGGGCGGCGACCACGGCCTCGGCGGTCCGCCGGCCCACCCCGGGCACCTCCAGGATCTCCTCGACGCCGGCCCGGCGCAGGGCGGCGACCGAGCCGAAGTGACGGACCAGCGCCTTGCGCCGCACCTCGCCCAGACCCGGCACGTCGTCCAGCGCGGAGACGGTCATCGACTTCGAGCGCTTGGCCCGGTGGTAGGTGATGGCGAACCGGTGGGCCTCGTCCCGCAGCCGCTGCAGCAGGTACAGGGCCTCACTCGTGCGCGGGAAGATCACCGGATCCGGCTGGAAGGGCAGCCAGACCTCCTCCAGGCGCTTGGCCAGCCCGCAGACGGTGACGTCGACGATGCCCAGATCGGACAGCACCGTGGCGGCGGCGTTCACCTGCGGCGCCCCGCCGTCGACGACCAGCAGCTGCGGCGGGTAGGCGAACCGGCGGGCCCGGCCGGTTGTCGGGTCGATGCCCGGCGGCACCCCGGGGGCCGGGCCGTCCGCGCCCGGTGGCCCGCCCGGACCCTCCGGGGCCAAGGTGGCCGCCGGCGACGGCCCGGATCCGTGCTCGGCTTCCTGCTCGGCCCGGGCCTGGTGGCTGAACCGGCGGCGCACCACCTCGGCGATGGACGCGACGTCGTCACCGGGCCGGTCCCGGATCGCGAACCGCCGGTAGTCGCTGCGCTTGGCCAGCCCGTCCTCGAACACGACCAGCGAGGCGACCACGTCGGTGCCCTGGACGTGCGAGATGTCGATGCACTCGATGCGCAGCGGGGCGACGTCCATGCCGAGCGTCTCGCCCAGCTCGGACAGCGCCGCCGAGCGGGCGGTCAGGTCGCCGGCCCGCTTGAGCCGGTGCCGGGTCAGCGCCTCCTTGGCGTTGCGGGTGACCGTCTCGGCCAGCGCCCGCTTGTCCCCGCGCTGCGCGACCCGCAACGACACCCGGGAACCCCGCAGGCCGGACAGCCAGGCCACCAGCTCCTCGTGGGTGCCGGCGTCCTGGCTGGGCAGCACCGGCACCAGGATCTCCCGCGGCACCGCGACGGACCGGTCCGTGCCGTCGGCGGCGGACTCGGCCGCCAGGTCCCCGTAGAACTGCAGCAGGAAGTTCTCGACCAGCGACGGCAGCACCGCGGCGATCTCGGCCTCCGGGCCGTCGTCCGGGCCCGCCGCGCCGGCCCCGGTTCCGGCTCCGGTCCCGGGGATCGGGTCGAGGTCGACGTCCACGATCCAGCCCCGCTCGCCGCGCACCCGGCCGTCCCGCACGTGGAACATCTGCACGGACGCCAGCAGCTGGTCGGCGGCGATGCCGATGACGTCGGCGTCGGTCCCGTCCCCGAAGACCACGGCCTGCTTCTCCACGGCCCGCCGGACGGCGGCGAGGTCGTCGCGCAGCCGGGCCGCCCGCTCGAAGTCCAGGTCGGCGGCCGCCGCCGTCATCTCCTTCTCCAGGCGGCGGATCAGCGGGTCGGCCCGGCCGGCCATGAAGTCGCAGAACCCGTCGACGATCTCCCGGTGCTCGTCGGCGCTCACCCGCCCGACGCACGGCGCCGAGCACTTGCCGATGTAGCCGAGCAGGCAGGGCCGGCCGATCTGGGCGGAGCGGCGGAACACGCCGGCCGAGCAGGTCCGCGCCGGAAAGACGCGCAGCAGCAGGTCGAGGGTCTCCCGGATGGCCCAGGCGTGCGCGTAGGGGCCGAAGTACCGGACGCCCTTGCGGTGCGCCCCCCGCATGACCTGCAGCCGCGGGTACTCCTCCCCCACCGTGACGGCCAGGAACGGGTAGGACTTGTCGTCCCGGTACCGGACGTTGAAGCGCGGGTCGAACTCCTTGATCCAGTTGTACTCCAGCTGCAGCGCCTCGACCTCGGTGGTCACCACGGTCCACTCGACGCTGCCCGCCGTGGTCACCATCTGCCTGGTCCGCGGGTGCAGGGCGGTGATGTCGGCGAAGTAGGAGTTCAGCCGCTGGCGCAGGCTCTTGGCCTTGCCGACGTAGACGACGCGGCCCTTCGGGTCGCGAAACTTGTAGACGCCGGGCGACTCCGGGATCGTCCCGGGTGCGGGACGGTAGCTGGCTGGATCCGGCACAGAGGCGAGGGTAATCGAACCGTCCGACAGCCGATTCCGCCCGGGATCGGGCCCGTGATCGCGCCGGGACACCGGCGCTGACCGCGGCCGGAACCCGCACCGGTACCCCGGCCCCGGCCCGGTCAAGCGGAGACGCTGCCGACACCTTTTCGGCACGTGCCGGACGCCCGGCCATGGATAGGGTGAGCCGGCAGCAACGCACCAGCCGGTGCGTCGCGCGGCCGAGTCGACGGTGACGACGTGGGACACGCAGAACGCAGGTAGGAGCACCGATGGAGATCTGGCCGGGCCGCCCTTATCCCTTGGGGGCCACGTTCGACGGCACCGGGACCAACTTCGCGATCTTCAGCGAGGCGGCGACCGAGGTGGAGTTGTGCCTGATCGGCGAGCGGGGCGGGGAGACCCGCATCAAGATGCCGGAGGTCGACGGCTACGTCTGGCACTGCTATCTGCCGACGGTGCAGCCCGGGCAGCGGTACGGCTACCGGGTGCACGGGCCGTACGAGCCGCATCACGGCTCGCGGTGCAACCCGAACAAGCTGCTGCTGGACCCCTACGCGAAGGCCGTCTCCGGCGCCATCGACTGGGACCCCGCGCTGTTCGGCTACAACATGGGCGAGCCCGAGAGCCGCAACGACGCCGATTCCGGGCCGCACATGATGCACGGCGTCGTCATCAACCCGTTCTTCGACTGGACCGGTGACCGGCAGCTGAAGATCCCGTACGCCGACAGCATCATCTACGAGGCGCACGTCAAGGGCCTGACGATGATGCATCCGGAGGTGCCGACCAGCCAGCGCGGCACCTACGCCGGCGTGGCCCACCCGGCCATCATCGACCACCTGACCCGGCTCGGGGTGACCGCGATCGAGCTGATGCCGGTGCACCAGTTCGTCAACGACAGCACGCTGATGGATCAGGGTCTGTCGAACTACTGGGGCTACAACACCATCGGCTTCTTCGCCCCGCAGAACACCTACAGCGCGTTCGGCGAGCGCGGCCAGCAGGTGCAGGAATTCAAGGCGATGGTCAAGTCGCTGCACGCCGCCGGCATCGAGGTCATCCTCGACGTGGTCTACAACCACACCGCCGAGGGCAACCACATGGGCCCGACCCTGTCGTTCAAGGGCATCGACAACGG
>NZ_JBMDXT010000235.1:0-2915 GCF_048594475.1 Nakamurella sp.
CGTCGAGCGCCAGGACGTGCCGGCCTCGGCGTCGTACGAGTGGCGGGTCGTGATCCGCGACGGCGGCGGGACGACGAAGGCCAGCAACGTGGTGCGCATCGGCTGAGGCCGCACGGCCCGAGGGGCAGACCCCGGCGCAGAGGGGGGACGTCTGGCGCCGGGGCCTGCACAGCCTCGTGGGAGGCACGCCGCGCCCGAACCGGTGTCGCCCGAGCCGCCGCAGGCAGCCAGGGTCAACGACACCGTCAGCGCCGCAGCGACTGTCGCGACCTTCGCGAGCCGATACCGATGACGGAACATCTGTCCTCCAGGGGGTTGACGACCTCGCCGGGGCGGGTCGGAGGGGGTGGCGGGGCGTGCGCCATCGCCAGATGGGTGTGGCGGTGCGGCCGGCCGCGGAGGCGGTCGGCGGGGGTGAGCGGGTGCTTTGCGAGCCGGGGTTATCCGACGGGGGGCGGGTCGGCGGGCGGGTGGGCGGTCAGGTGCGGGTCGGTGGGCGCCGGTGCGGCCGGGCCCGTGCTGTGGCCCGCCTCCCACCGGCAGGGCAGCAGGGTCGGCCCGTCGGCGGCCGGGCGGCCGTCGAGCCGATCGAGCAGGTTGTGGACGCCGAGCCGACCGAGGTCGGCCCCCGGCGAGTGCAACGTGGTCAGATCGGGCTCGACCATCTGCGCCATCAGCGGGCTGGTGACGATCGACAGGACCGAGAACGTCTGCGGCACCAGGTGTCCGCGCGCGGTCAGCGCGCCGACCGCGCCGATCACCGCGTTCTCGTTCATGGCCACGACGGCGGTGGGCCGGTCCGGCCGATCCAACAGTTCGTCGGTGGCCCGCCGACCGGCCAGCGGTGTCGGCTCGCACCAGCGGATCTCGCCGGTCAGGCCGCGCCGGCCCAGGGCGGCGCGGAACCCGTCGGCGATGCGCAGCGTGGGCCCGTACCCGTGGTCGCGGCTGCCGGCCGACTGGTTGAGCAGGGCGATCCGGGTGTGGCCGAGCTCGACCAGGTGGGCCACGGCGGTCTCCGCGGTGGCGTCGAAATCGATGTCCACGCAGCGGGCGTCGGGCTCGTCGCCGGCACGGCCGATCATGGTCAGGGGGATCCGGTGCTCGTCGAGCAGGCGGACCCGGGCGTCGTCGCGGCGGACCTCCATCACGATGACGCCGTCGGCCAGGCCCTGCCGGCTCATCTGCAGCATCTCGTCCGCCTGATCGGCGGCGTAAGGCCAGACCACCAGGTGCATGTCGCGCTCCCGCGCCGCCTGCGCCGCGCCGGTGATGAACTCCATGATCGTGCTGCCCATGGCGTTCTCGGTGCCGGGAAAGGTCAGCGCGATGATGTTGCTGCGCCGGCTGGCCAGGCTCCGCGCGATCTGGTTGGGGCGGAAGTCCAGCTCCCGCATCGCCCGTTCGATGCGCTCGCGGGTGGCGGCCGAGATCGGACGGGTGTTGTTGATGGCGTACGAAACGGTGCTCAGCGAGACCTGCGCCCGGCGGGCGACGTCCTGCATCGTGGCCATGCGATCCTCCCGCCTCGTTGCCGGATTATCTCTGATCGTTCGCTCGTCGAAGCGCTTCGATGATGCCGGGCCGGATGGCCTGGCGTTCCCTCGGGTCGGGATCGATGCCCGACGAGCCGGCACCGGCCGCCGTGATCCGCCGTCCGCCACCGGCTTCGCCCGATCCTGAGCGGCTGACCGGCGGATCGTCGAAGCGCTTCGATGGGTTTGATTATTGGACAAACAAACCGTGGCCGTCAAGCAGTTGTTTCGTCACGGATCGGTAAAGCCTGCGCCGGCGCGCCTCGGGGCGCCGCCGCGCTCCGTCGCCAAGCCCCCGAAAGACCACCGCCCGGAGGGGGCTCCACCAGTCACTGGGCCCGGCTCATCGATCCGGGCGGGCACGACCGAGCACTCCGACTGACGCCCGCGCGGACCCGGTTCCCAGTCCGGCGCCGCCCTCGGGGTCTCCGGGCCGTCCCGCGCTCCGTTCCGCGCCCCAGCGAAGACCAACACCCGCTCAGCGAGCTCAAGCCTTCACTCGGCCCGGCTCATCGATCCGGGCGGGCGCGACCGATCATTCCGGTCGCCCCTGGACCGGACCTGGCTCCGAATTCGGCTCCGCCCAACGACACGGCGGGCCGCGCCGTCGCCCTCAACGCGGCCGAATGAAGACCAACGCCCGCTCAGCGAGCTCAAGCCTTCACTCGCCCGACCTGATCAATTCGGACGGGCACGACCGAGGACTCCGGCCGCCCCAGGGGCCGGACCCGGCGCCCCATCCGGCGCCGCCGAAGACCGCCCGGAACCTGCGCACGTCGGACACTCCGGGCCGCGCCGTCGCCCTCAACGCGGCCGAATGAAGACCAACGCCCGCTCAGCGAGCTCGACCCTTCACTCGGAGGGACCGACCCGACCTCGCCCAGCACTGACGACGGCCCGGTCCGCCCCGGCCGGCCCTCGACGCGCGGATCAACTGTTGCGGCGCGCACGAAGTCGTTGGCTTCCGTCCCACCCGTCCCATTCGACGGAAGTTGATCCGCGCCGGCGTTGTTGATCCGCGCGGGAAAGAGGGACCCGGAGGGCAGATCCGCGCCGGCCCACGACGAAAGGCCCCGCCGGCGGGGGCCGGGGGGCGGTGGACTCCGGCGCCCGGGCGGCGCAGGTCACGCCCGGGCTCCGGACGGCGGGGGCGGCGCGGTTTCCCGGCGCCGCCGGCGGCGCCGACGGTGCCGGCGGTGCCGATCCGTGCGAAACGGATTCAGACCCGATCCCCGCGGGCCGGAGCGGCGCCGCGGGGCTCGGATCGGACAGCGGGCGCCGTCAGCGAGCGCCCAGGGCGTGCTCGACGGCGAGCTGGTTCAGGTGCACGAACGCGTAGGAGTGCTCGGCGGCCTTGTCGGCGTCGTAGTCCTCGAAGGC
>NZ_JBMDXT010000236.1:0-4425 GCF_048594475.1 Nakamurella sp.
GGCCATGACCTGGCCCTTGCTGCGGTGGTCGTCGGCGGTGCTGTTGGCGGTCATCGCGGCGCGGTGCAGGGCCCCGTAGACGCTGACGCCTTCTTTCAGGGGGAGCAGCGCGGTCAGGTAGGTCATGCAGTCGGGGGCGGGTCGGATCGTGACCCGCCGGTCGGTGACCGCCTGACGGGCGCGATCGGCAGCCCCGTTCGGGTCGAGACGGTGGGCCCAGCCGCGGGCCTGCTGCGCAGTGTGCTGATCACTCCACCCGGACAGGTGGGGGGCGATGGCGGCGTCGATCCGGGCGCGGTCGTCGGGGCTGAGGTGGGTGGTTTCCCGGGCGATGAGGGTGGCCCGCCATTCGCTGCCCTCGCCGTGTTCCATCACCTGCAGGATCTGCGGCAGTTCGTGGACCAGGGTATGGGCCAGGCCGACGTGCCGGCTGCCCCTCTGCGGGCTGTCCCGGCGGGCGAGGGCGATCTGGGCGCAGACGGAGCGGCGGGCGTCGGCGGTGGCCATGCCGTTCTCGATGAGCCGGGCGCGGTGGCGGGTGGCGAAGGCGTCGGTGAGGCGGGCCTGCCGGGCACTGATCGCGGTGGTGAGTTGCTCCAGGGCGGTGATCTCGTCGATCAGGTCGGCGTCGCTGCCGGTGGTGCCGAGCCCAGCCAGCAGCGCGCGAAAGGCGATGGCCTGCGCGGTGCTCGACATGAGTCCGATGGTACCAGCATTCATAGGAACGATCATACTATAAAGCCTGTTAAGACGAACTTATTCGAACATCGATTCGTCCGTGAAGCGGTCAAGCCAACAGCGGGCACGGGCCCGCCCTGTCATCGGCGCGCTCGAGGGCTGGCAGCCGGACCTGATGACGTTCGGCAAGGTGATCGGCGCCGGCCTGCCGTTCGGCGCCGTCGCATGCTGGCAGCCGTCCGCCAGCAGTCAACCTCGAGCGGGCCCCGCGAACGGCCCCGCGGACCAGGACCGCCGGCCGTGAACTTGGGCCCGGATCCGCGTCGCGGCGGACCCTGACAGCGGGCCCGCTCTGCGCGACGATGTCTCCATGTCCGAATCGGCCGGCTCGGCCGGCGCCGGCGGCGCGGTCCCCCGCGCCGGCGAGCTGCTGGCCCGCGCCCGGCGGCGCCGGCTGCACGGCCGGGCCGACGAGCTGGCGCGCCTGCACCGGTGGGCCGGCTCCCCCGACCTCACGGTCGCCGTCCTGCACGGGCCCGGCGGGGTGGGCAAGTCCGCCCTGCTCGACGCGTTCGGCTACGACCTGGAGCAGGAGGGCCGGCCGGTGCTGCGCGTGGACGGCGCCGACCTCGAGCCCACCCCCGGCGAGTTCCGGGCCGCGGTGCAGGGCCGGGTCGGCGCCAGCACCGTGGTGCTGCTCGATCGGTTCGAGGCACTCGCGGGCCTGTCGGCCTGGCTGTGGCGCGACTGGCTGCCGGGCCTGCCGGCCGGCGTGCACGTGCTGCTCTCGGGCCGGCACCCGCCGCCCGACGACTGGCGGTCCGATCCCGCGTTCACCGCCTGCGGGGTCGTTCTCGCCCTGCGCAACCTGGACCGGACGGCGGCGGCCGCGCTGATCGCCGACCACGGCATCACCGATCCGGAGGATGCAGCCCTGCTGGCCGGCTCCAGCCGCGGGCACCCGCTGGCGATCGTCGTCGCCGCGGACGTGCACCGGCAGGCCGGCCCGGCCACTCCCCTGCGCGCGGGCCATCTGCTCGGCCACCCCGATGTCACCGCGGCCCTGGTCGAACGCTTCCTGGACGACGTCGCCACCCCACGACAACGCCGCGCCCTGCACGTGTGCGGGCTCGCCCGCCGGGTCGACCGCGGGCTGCTCCGGGCCGCGCTGGCCACCGACCCGCCGGGCGGCCCCCTGGACGACGAGGCCGCGGACGACCTGCTGGCCTGGTTGCGGACGCGCCCCTACGCCGAATCGCATCCCGACGGCCTGAGCGTGCACGACGTGGTCAAGGACGTCCTCGACCGGGATCTGCGCTGGCGGGACCGGCAGGCGTTCGTGGACCTGCACGGGGCGATCCGGCAGGTGATCGTCGACCGGATGGACCGGGCCGGCGACCGCGAGCACGACCGGCTGGCCGGTGACCTGTTCCACCTGCACCGGCACAACCCAGCGGCCGCGTCGCTCTACGCGTTCGCCGATCTGGGCGGCGTGGTGGCCCGCCCGGCCCGCCCCGACGAGGCCGGGTGGCTGGGCCGGATCTGCGCGGTCGAGCACCGCGCGGCGGCGGCCGAGCACTGGCTGGCGGCGCAACCCGCGGCCTGGACGGTCTTCGAGGACGGGCAGGGTCGGCGGACGGGCGCCGGGATGATCGTGCGGCTCGACCGGGCCGGCCCCGGCGACCTCGACCGCGACCCCGTCGCACGATGGGCGTGGGCGCGCCTGGTCGAGCGCCGGCCGCCCGCGGCCGGCGAACCGGTCCTGCTGCAGAACGCCGTGGCCGCCGGGGACCCGGCCGCCCCGGGCGTCGTCGCCGACCAGGCGGCCGCGCTGAGCCTGCGGGCCTGGCGGTTGCGCGGGCTGGGCTGGACGGTCCTGGTCACCGCCCTGGAGCCGGTGTGGGCGCCGATGTGGCGCTACATCGGGTTCGAGCGACTCGGCGCCTGCCCGGTTCCCGACGGGCGCGGGGGCACCGCCGAGATCGGCGTGTGGGCGCGCGATTTCGCCCGGGGTGGGTTCGACACCTGGCTGGCCGCGATGACCGCCCAGGAACTCGACGAGGACGGCAGCGCCGCGCCGCCGGTCGCGGCGCGGATCGCCCTGGCCCGCCGGGACTTCGACGACGCGGTCCTCGGGCTGCTCAAGGAGTTGCGCCGGCCGGAGCGGGTCCGGGCCAACCCGCTGGCCGAGTCCGGCCTGGTCGGTCCGGGCGGCGATCCGGCCCAGGTGCTGCCCCGGCTGATCCGCCGCGCCGTGGACGGCCTGCGCCAGGACCCGGCGACCGACCTGGCCGGCCGGGTCCTGGACCGGACCTACCTGCGGCCGGCCGGGTCCCAGGAGCGGGCCGCCGAGGTCGTCGGCACGTCGTTCAGCACCTACCGGCGGCATCTGGCCCGCGGCACCCGGCTGCTCCAGGACCGGCTGTGGGAGTGGGAGGTGCGCGGGTCGCCCGACCCGGAATGACCGGACGATGAGCAGTCGATGACCTGGTGGGTGACCATCCCGGTCCGCGACGGTGGGCGGCACCCGCACCCGCACCGTCCGGATGGAGCCCGCCATGTCCCCTCGACCCGCCCTGGACACCGTCGTGGTCATCGGCGGCAGCGTGGCCGGCCTGCTCGCCGCCGCGGCCGTCGCCCCGCACGCCGCCCGGGTGGTGGTCCTGGACCGCGATCCGCTGCCGGCCGGCCCGGCCGGGCGGCCGAGCACCCCGCAGGCCCGGCACTCGCACGGTCTACTCGCCTCCGGGCGGGCGTCGATCGAGCGGCTGCTGCCCGGTTTCACCGACCGGGTCGTCGCCGACGGCGGCATCGGCAGCGGCGATCTCGGCCGGTCCGGGCGCTGGTGGATCGGCGGCGGCCTGATCGTCGACTGCGACCTGGGTGTCCGCGGCCTGAGTGCGTCCCGGCCGGAGTTCGAACACGTCGTCCGGGAGCTGGTGCGAGACCGGCCCACGGTCGAGATCTCAGGCGGCACCGACGTCCTGGGCCTGCGCGGCGACGCCGCGCGGGTGACCGGGGTGCACGTCCGCGGGCCCGACGGCCGGGACCGGGCGATCACGGCGGACCTGGTGGTCGACGCCTCCGGGCGCGCCGGGCGGGCCGCCCGGTGGCTGCCCCGCATCGGGGCCCGGCCGCCGGTCGAGGACCGGATCGCGGTCGGCGTGCGCTACGCGACCGTCCACGTGGTCGCCCGGACCGACGATCTGGCCGGCCGCTCGTTCCTGGTCGCGGCCGCCACCCCGGCGGTCCCCCGTGGCGGCGTGGCCCTGCGCCAGGAGGACGGCAGCTGGACGATCACCCTGTTCAGCTATCTCGACGAGCCCGTGCCGGTGGACCCGGACGGGCTGGAAGCGTTCGCGCGCAGCCTGGTCACGCCGGACCTGGCCACCCTGCTCACGGGTCGGACGCTGCGGCATCCGGCCTGGGCCTACCGCTTCCCGGACTGCCGGCGGCGCCGGTTCCCCGCCCCGCCGGCGGGTTACGTGGCCATCGGTGACGCCGTGTGCAGCGTCGACCCGACCTTCGGGCAGGGCATGAGCGTGGCCGCGCTGCAGGCGGTCGCGCTGCGGACGGAGCTGGACCGGACCGGCTCGGCGGCCGGGTAGCCGGCCGCCGCGGCCCGCATCGCCGGCCGGGCCTGGGACCTGAGGGCCGGGGCGGTCGGCGCGCTGCCCGGGGTGGGGGCGCCGCCCGCCCGGCCGGGCCGGGCCTGGATCGGCCGGTACGTGCGCCGGGTGCAGCGTC
>NZ_JBMDXT010000237.1:0-2831 GCF_048594475.1 Nakamurella sp.
GCGAAGCCGACCCGCGCCCGGCGGGCCGCCCCGACGGCGGCCGCGGCGGGGGCCGCGGCGGGGGCGCCCACGGCCGCCCGCATGGCGGCGCCGAAGACGGCCACGGCGGCGGCCGCGGACGGCGCCGACGCGGTGACCGAGAAGCCGGCCAAGGCCCCGGCCAAGCGGGCCCCGCGCAAGACGGCGGCGGCCAAGGCCGCCGAAGCGGCCGGCGACCCGGCCGCCGCGGCCCCCGAGAAGCCGGCCAAGGCCCCGGCCAAGCGGGCGTCCCGCGCGAAGACCCCGGTCGCCGGCGGCGCGGTGCAGACCCCGCTCGCCCCCGACGAGCCCACCGCGACCGATCTCCCGGCCGCCGCGCCCGATCCCGCGCCGGCCGCGGTCCCGGACATCTCCACCGACCAGTACGAGAAGCTGATCGGTGGCGACACCCACGACCCGCACGGCATCCTGGGCGCGCACCCCCGGGGCGACGGGCACACCGTGATCCGGACCCTGCGGCACAACGCGGCGGCGGTGACCCTGCTGCACGAGGGCGGTGAGGTTCCGTTCGAGCACGTGCACGGCGGCGTGTTCGCCGCGGTGATCGACGGCCCGGTGACCGATTACCGGCTGCGGGTGGACTACGGCAACGGCGCGGTCTACGAGGTCGACGACCCGTACCGCTGGTTGCCCACGCTCGGCGAGATCGACCTGCACCTGATCGGCGAGGGCCGGCACGAGAACCTGTGGGACGTCCTGGGCGCGCACGTGCGCACCTACGACACCCCGGGCGGCACCGTGACCGGCACCTCGTTCGCGGTCTGGGCGCCCAACGCCCGCGGCGTGCGGGTCAGCGGCGACTTCGACTACTGGTCGGGCGCCGGCACCCCGATGCGCTCGCTCGGTTCGTCCGGCGTCTGGGAGCTGTTCGTGCCCGGGGTCGGCGAGGGCGCGCGGTACAAGTACCAGATCCTGGGCCAGGACGGGGCGTGGCGGGAGAAGGCCGATCCGTTCGCATTCGCGATCGAGGTGCCCCCGGCCACCGCGTCGATGGTGACGGTCGGGCGGCACGAGTGGGGCGACGAGGAGTGGATCGCCCGGCGCGCGGAGACCGATCAGCTCGCCGGCCCGCTGTCGATCTACGAGGTGCACGCCGGGTCCTGGCGGGAGGGCATCGGCTACCGCGAGATGGCCGACGCGCTGATCGAGGACCTGGCCGAGACCGGCTTCACCCACGTAGAGTTCCTGCCGCTGGCCGGCCACCCGTTCGCCCCGTCCTGGGGCTACCAGGTGACCTCGTACTACGCCCCGGACTCCCGGTTCGGCTCCCCCGACGACCTGCGGTACCTGATCGACCGGCTGCACCAGGCCGGCATCGGCGTGATCATGGACTGGGTGCCGGCCCACTTCCCCAAGGACGAGTGGGCGCTGGGCCGGTTCGACGGGACGTCGCTGTACGAGCACGCGGACCCGCGGCGCGGCGAGCAGCCGGACTGGGGCACGTTCGTGTTCGACTTCGGCCGGCGCGAGGTGCGCAACTTCCTCGTCGCCAACGCGCTGTACTGGTTCGAGGAGTACCACGTGGACGGGCTCCGGGTCGACGCGGTCGCCTCGATGCTCTACCTGGACTACTCCCGCGAGGACGGCCAGTGGCTGCCGAACATCTACGGCGGCAACGAGAACCTGGACGCGGTGGCGTTCCTGCAGGAGACCAACGCGACCGTCGGCAAGCGCGTCCCCGGCGCCCTGATGATCGCCGAGGAGTCGACGGCGTGGCCGGGCGTCACCCGGCCGACCCACCTGGGCGGCCTGGGCTTCCACCTGAAGTGGAACATGGGCTGGATGCACGACAGCCTCGGCTACATCTCCCGGGACCCGATCTACCGCTCCTGGCACCACAACGAGATGACGTTCTCGCTGATGTACGCCTTCTCGGAGCAGTTCGTGCTGCCCATCTCGCACGACGAGGTGGTGCACGGCAAGGGCTCGCTGTGGTCGAAGATCCCGGGCGACGAGTGGCAGAAGGCGGCCACCCTGCGCACCTACCTGGCCCACATGTGGGCCCACCCGGGCAAGCAGCTGCTGTTCATGGGCCAGGAGCTGGGCAACCCGTGGGAGTGGAACCAGGCGATCCAGTTGCCGTGGCAGCTCAAGGAGTACCCGCTGCACAACGGCATCCGGACCCTGGTCGGCGACCTGAACCGCGTCTACAAGTCCAGCCCGTCGCTGTACACGCAGGACTTCACGCCGGCCGGCTTCACCTGGCTCGACGCGAACGACCGCGAGGGCAACGTGCTGGCCTACCTGCGGTGGGGGGCGGACGGGTCGGTGCTGGCCTGCATCCTCAACTTCTCCCCCATGCCGCACAGCGGGTACCGGATCGGGCTGCCGCACGCCGGGATGTGGAAGGAGGCGGTCAACACCGACTCCGAGCTCTACGGCGGGTCGGGCGCCGGCAACATGGGCGCCGTGATGGCCACCGAGCACGCCTCGCACGGCCAGCCGGCGTCGGCGACCATCACCATCCCGCCGCTGGGTGCGCTGTGGTTGGTGCCGGACACGGACGCCTAGCCATCGCGGTGGCCGGTGCCCCGGCTCGGGTCGGGGCACCGGCTCTAGCCGGGGCGCCGGCGCGAGCCGTCCGAATGTCCGCGGAGACGCAGCGGCCGGGCGTTTCCGCGGAGACGTTGGGTATGCCAGGCCGATGAGGTCGCCGATGGTGTCGACTGATCGGCGTGGCGCCCCGGGGGTCCCGTGCCCGGCAGGGTGCGGGTGAGCGGCGACCCCGGCCGCGGGGCGGCGCGCTGGCTCGCGCTGGGCCTGGCCGGGCTGGTGATGGCGTTGTCGGTGAC
>NZ_JBMDXT010000238.1:0-8765 GCF_048594475.1 Nakamurella sp.
GTGCGGGTCGGACGGCCGGTCGGGCCGCCAGGAGCCGGCGGCCGGACCGAGTGCTGCGGCGGCCGGGCCGGGGGCTCGGACGGCCGGCCCGGCGGCGCCGGCGGTCGCGACCGAGGGGCCACGGGTCCCGCCGACCGCGAACAGACCCGGATCCTCCTCGCTCACCCGTGCGACGCTACCGGTCGGGGCCGCCCGGCACGAACGGGCGGGCCCGACCGGACCGGGCCCCCGGGGGCGCGATCAGACCCCGACGGCCGCGTTGACCTCGGCCGGCGTGTTCTCGGCCGCGACCAGCTTGTGCACCAGCCGCATCTTGTCCAGCACGGCCGGCGGCAGCACGAACGGGTACAGATCCTTGTGCCCCATCGACCGGTTGATCATGTTGAGCGACCAGGCCAGCGGCAGCCACAGCGCGATGATCCGGTCGAACCCGACGTCGCCCGGCAGCGCCTGGGTGGCAGCCGCACCGGCCGGCGCGAACCCGAAGGCCGCCGCGGTGTCGATCGTGTCCCGGATGTGCAGGTAGTGGGCGAAGGTCTCGGCCCAGTCCTCGGCCGGGTGCATGGTCGCGTAGGAGGAGACGTAGTTCTCCTCCCATCCCTCGGGCGCACCCTGCGAGTAGTGGCGATCGATGGCGGCCTGGTAGTCAAGGTCCGGGTCGCCGAACAGCCGCTCGAACTCCTCCCGGGCCGGACCGGTTTCGGCCAGGACGAAGAAGAAGTAGTGGCCGGTCTCGTGCCGGAAGTGGCCCAGCAGCGTGCGGTACGGCTCGTCCATCGAGATCCGCAGCTGCTCGCGGTGCACGTCGTCGCCCTCGGCCAGGTCCAGCGTGATGACGCCGGAGTCGTGGCCGGTGATCACGTTCTCGTGCTCGCTGGAGAGCAGGTCGAAGGTCAACCCCTTCTCCGGGTCGGCCTCGCGGTCGTTGATCGGCAGGCTCAGCTCGACCAGCTCCACCACCAGACGCCGCTTGGCCGCCTCGGCCTCGGCGAACGCCGGCAGCGCGGGGTCGCCGTCGGCCGGCCGGGTGCGGGTCAGCGAGCACGAGCGGCACAGCGGCCCGCCGTCCACCGGCACCAGCCAGTTGCACGCCGCGACGTGCAGGTTCGCGCACATCCGACGCTGGGGTCCGGTCGTGGTGGTCCCGTCCGGTCCCAGAACGGCGAAGTCACGGGCCGCCAGGTCGAAGCCGAGGGAGCTGCCGCAGTTCAGGCAGACCGAGTTCTCGAAGGCCAGCTGCTGGCCGCAGTGGGGGCAGGCGAAGTCGCGCATGGGTGGTTCTCCAGGTTGTCCGGGGGTCCGCGGCGGTGTCCCGACGGTGGGACTCGCGGCATAACGGGCAGACCCACTGTAGTGGGCAGCAGAGTGCCGGTACCCCGCCCGCACCCGATCAAACCCCGACCCCCCGAACGGCCTCAGGCCACCCGGGTCCGGACCTGCCGCAGGATCTCCTCCAGGAACTCCGCTGCACCATGCTCGTCGTGCCGGCCGATGGTGGCCCGCGCTGCGGCCAGCGCCTCCGGGCGCGCGTTGCCCATGGCGACCGGGGTCCCGATCCGCTGCATCCACACCGCGTCGTTGCCGCCGTCACCGGCCCCGGCGGCCAGGGCGGGGTCGATGCCGAGCCGGTCGAGCAGGAACTCCAGCGCCGTCCACTTGCTGGCGTCCGGACCGGACAGTTCCCAGAACTCGTCCATCGACCGCATCGCTCGCGGGACCAGCCGGGCCATCACCGGCGCGACCGCGTCCAGCTCGTCCCGGGTCCCGAAGATCATCGTCTTGACCACGGTGCCCGGCTCGATCTGGTCGGGGGTGCCGAGCCGGACCTCGGATTCGTTGATGTCGGCCATGGTCCGGGCCAGCCGCTCGTCGGTGGCGTAGATCTCGCCGGCGGTCCACCAGGTCAGCGGCCGGCCGGTGGTGCGGTGCACCTCGATCATCGCCGTCATGTCGGACTCGGGCACGGTGCGGACCCAGATGTCGGCCCCGGTCTGCGGGTCGGTGATGACGGCCCCGTTGCAGCTGATCTGGGCGCTGCGCAGGCCGGCGGCGCGGGCGATGTCGCGGACGTTGGCCCGGGTCCGGCCGGTCGCCAGCACGACCGGCACCCCGGACTCGTCCAGCGCACCCATCGCCCGGGACGTGCGGGCGGAGACCCGGTGGTCCGCTCCGGCGATGGTGCCGTCGACGTCGAGCACGACCGCCGCGGTGCGGGACAGGTCCAGCGGCGAATCCGACAAAGGACATTCCTTTCTGTAGAGCCTCGCGACCGGCGGGCGGACCCGCCAAACGCCGACAGCGTGCCTGCCCGGGGGCAGCCACGCTGTCGGCGCGAAGGAGGACGGATCAGGCGAACAGACCGGCCAGGGTGAGCACGACCAGGGTCGCGGGCCAGATGGCGGTCGCCGGCGGATCGATGTGGGTGTTGCCGTGGTCGTGGAACAACCGGGCCCCGGCCTCGGCGAACCAGGCCGACATCATGCCGAACAGGGTGCCGATGATCAGGGCCAGGACGTAGTTGTCGTTGACGATCGGCAGGAACGTCACGGCACCGACCCCGGCGATGATGGTGATGTGGTGGGTCACCGGGAAGCTCAGCCCGAGGCTCAGGAACAGCAGGGACGCCGCGGACAGGCCGAAGACCAGGAACTGGGTGGGCGCGGCGTCCGGGAAGAGCTCGTGCAGCTTGAGCGAGGTACCGGCGGCGAACAGGCCGGCACCCAGGCCGAGAACGGTGTTCGGCACGAACTTCTCGTGGTAGCGGACCCAGGCGGTCTCGTCCTTGGGCGCGAACCGGCCCCAGCCGGCCCCCTCGGGCAGGTTGCCGAAGATGCTCGCCCGGCCGATGAACAGGCGCACGACCAGCGCGGAGATGAACACCGTGAAGGCCACGGTGTCGGTGTGGGTGCCGAACCACGGGATCTTGGCCACCCCGAGCTGGAGCAGGTACCCGCCGGCGCCGAACAGGGCACCGACGATGAGCACGTCCGGCTTCTCCACGGAGATCAGCGGGACGCCGATGTCCTTGCCCCCGACGTCCTTGGTCCGGCGCGCGGCGTAGGCCGCCGCGGCGACGCCGCCGGCGAAGGCGACGTGCGGGCCGAACACCGGGCCGAAGGCCACCGTGTTCAGGAAGTCCGCGGAGCCGCCGGCCACGATGATGCCGGTGCCGGCGATCACCATGAAGCCGGTGAAGATGAAGGAGTGCAGGGCGCCGATCGCCGCGGCGAAGAACCCGCCGCCGAGGGCTAGCAGCAGGGACAGAACGTCGAACATGAGTGGCCTTCCGTACTCGTACCACGGTGTAGGAACGGAACTTCGCCCTGTCGCGGTCGACCGGGCGCGTGTCGGAACAGTACAGGTACATACAAGTCTGTACAAGACTTGGCCGTCCCGGTTTCGGACCGTGTCGGCCCGGGTTCGGACCGGTCGCCGCGTGGCGTCCGGCCCGGTCGGCCGGGGTCGTCCGCGGCCGGTGATGCATGGCCAGTTCTCGGGTCCGGACCGGCTCCGGGATCTCCGGCCGGCGTCCGGGACCTGATCATGGCCCGATCGGGGGATCCGGGCAAGCCCGACGCAACCCCGGTGCAACGCCCGCGGGATCGCGACCTCCGAATGAGAAACACGGCCGAGCAACGGGTTCGGCTCCCGGTCAGGCCGACCTGACCACACCGGACCATACAAGTCTGTACACGTCTTGACCCGACCGGACGACCGCTCTAGTTTGAACCCACTCCCCATGGACCGCGGCATCCGGAATGTCCGGGAACCGCCGATCACCGTTGCTCGACAGAGAGGGAACCTTGTGAGCAGGTACATCCTGGGCATCGACGAGGGCACCACCGGTGCCCGCGCATTCGTGATCAACGAGGAGTGCGAGGTGCTCGGCGTCGCCGCCGCGGAACTCACCCAGCACTACCCTCGGCCCGGCTGGATCGAACACGATCCGATGGAGATCCTTTCCATCCAGATGGAGGTGATCCGGGCCGCCCTGCGCAAGGCCGGCCTGCAGCCGTCCGACCTGTCCGCCGCCGGCCTGACCAACCAGCGCGAGACCGGCATCGTCTGGGAGAAGGACACCGGCCGGCCCATCCACAACGCCATCGTCTGGGCCTCGCGGCAGACCACCCCGGTCGTCGAGCAGTGGGTCGAGCAGGGCTACGGCGAGATGATCCAGGAGCGCACCGGCCTCATCCCCGACGCCTACTACACGGCCTCCAAGATCCGCGTCATCCTCGACGCCGTCCCCGGGGCCCAGGAGCGGGCCGAGAAGGGTGAGCTGCTGGCGGGAACCGTTGACACCTGGCTGATCTGGAACCTGACCGGGCGCAAGGCGTTCGTCACCGACTACTCCAACGCCTCCCGGACGATGATGTTCAACCTGGAGACGCTCAAGTGGGACACCGATCTGCTGGCGGCCTACAACATCCCGGTCGACATGCTGGCCGAGATCGTGCCGTCCGACACCGTCGTCGGTGACCTGAGCGCGACGTTCGGCGCCGAGGTGCCGATCGCGGCGACCATGGGCGACCAGCAGGCCGGCCTGTTCGGTCAGGCTGCCTACTCCCCCGGCCAGAGCAAGATGACCTACGGCACCGCGGGCGTGCTGAACATCAACTGCGGCACCACGCCGCAGCGTGTCGCCGGCCTCACCCCCAGCATGGCCTGGGGGGTGGAGGGCACGCACGCCTACGAGATCGAGGGCGTGCTGTTCGCCATGGGCAAGACGATGCAGTGGCTGCGGGACGACCTGAAGCTCATTCACGCCGCCCCGGACTCGGAGTGGTACGCCGGTCAGGTGCCCAGCACCAACGGCGTGTACCTCATCCCGGCCTTCACCGGCCTGTCCGCGCCGGACTGGGACCCCTACGCCCGCGCCGCCATCATCGGCATCAGCAACGCCACGACCCGCCTGCACATCATCCGGGCCGCGGTGGAATCCATGGTGTTCCAGACCCGGGACGTCGTCGACGCCGCGCTGTCGGGGGGCGGCGGAACGATCTCCATCCCGGAACTGCGGGTCGACGGCGGCGCGGTGAAGAACAACTTCCTGTGCCAGCTGCAGGCCGACATCCTGGGCATTCCGGTGCTGCGGCCGGTCATCTCGGAGGCCACCGTCTTCGGGGCGATGCTGATGGCCGGCCTGGCCACCGGCATCTACTCGAGCCTGGACGAGGTTGCCGGCAAGTGGAAGCTGGACCGCCGGTTCGAGCCGAGCATGAGCCGGGACCAGGCCGATTCCATGTACGCCGGCTGGCGGGAGGCCCGTGACCTGACCCGCGGCTGGGCCAAGAAGGTCAACACCGACTGACGGATCCGCACCACAGGGCCGGCCCCCGCCTCGCGCGCGGGCCGGCCCTGTGGCATGCGCACCCGGGCCCCGCTCGGCCGCTGCGCCTGCCCCGCCCCGGTTCGCTGATCACAGCCGCGCCTGCGGTGGGCATTCGCCGGTTGCCGCCCGGCTTTGATCAGCGAACACCGCGGACGCAGCGGGTCCCGGAAAGACCAGAGGGCCGGGACGACGGGCGTCGTCCCGGCCCGTGGCCGGCAAGGTCGAGCGGTCAGGCCCGGTCAGGCCCCCCGGTCAGGCCAGGGTGGCGTCCTGCGGGACCTGCCGGGCCACGCCGCCCAGCAGGCGGGTGTGCACGTAGTCCCGGTGGGCGCGCACCTGCGCCTCGACATCCTCGGTCGACCAGCCCAGCAGCGGAGCGGCGACCCGGGCGACCTCACGGTCGACGTCCAGCGCCAGCGCCGGGAACAGCCCGACCATGGTGCGCCGGTGCAGGATGTCGGCCAGGTGGACGGCGCCCTCGGCCTGCACGGCCAGGGTCACCTCGGCAACCACCACGGCCGACTCCCCGGTCCCGATCAGCCGGGCCTGCTCGGCGTCCTGGCCGATCAGCGTGAGCAGGTCGGAGCACCGGGCGCCGTAGACGGCCAGCAGGCGGTCCACCACCGGCTTGGGGAACGGCAAGCGGCCGCGCAGGCGCCGCGCGGTCGCCGGCCAGTCCGCGACGCCGCCGGGCAGCGGCGTGTGCGCGGCCCGGGACGCCGGCAGCGTACGGCCGAGCAGACCGGCCGCCTTGTCGACGGTCTCGGTGCCCAGGCTCAGGTGCGGGGTCAGCTTGCCACCCACCACGCTGATCAGATTGGCCACCGAGTCGTGGGTCAGGATCAGGTGGCTGCGCGGGATGTTGCCGCTCTTCACGCCCGGCCGGTACGGCAGCGGGCGAACGCCGGCGTAGCTGAACAGCACCGAGTCGGTCGTCAGGCCGGCCTCGGGGATCAGGTTGTTGGTCTCGGCCAGCAGGTAGTCGATCTCGGCCTCGTTGCCGGCCACCATGTCCAGGTCGCCATCGAACCGGTCGTCGGTGGTCCCGATCAGGTAGCGGCCGTTCCACGGGATGACCAGCACGGCCCGGTTGTCCGAACGCGCCTCGTAATAGATGGCCACGTCCGGCGCGCCCGGGAACGGGTCGACGACGATGTGCGTGCCCTTGGTGCCGCCGATCATCCGGTCCAGCCCGAGCCCGGCGTCGGCCTCGTCGACCCAGGGCCCCGCCGCGTTCACCACGACCTTGGCCCGCACCGCGTGGTCGGTGCCGGACAGCTCGTCGTGCACGGTCAGCCCGACCGCCCGGCCTCCGTCGACCGTGATCGACGCGGTCGCGTAGGTCAGCACGGACGCGCCGGCATCGGCTGCCGACAGGAGCGTCTCCAGCACCAGCCGCTCGGCGAAGACGACCTGCCCGTCGTAGTACCGCAGGCCGGCCGAGAGACCGTCCGGGTTGAGCGAACCGAGCTCGACGGACACCGCCTTGCGGCCCAGGGCGCGGTGCCGCGGCACCGACTTGCGCAGGGACAGCGCGTCGTAGAGCACCATGCCGGCGCGGAACATCCAGCCGGGCTTGTGGTTGTGCTTGTACACCGGCACGACGAACGGCAGCGGGGTGACCAGGTGCGGCGCGATGTGCAGGAGCCGCTCGCGATCGTGCAGCGACTCGTGCACCAGCCGCAGCTCGCCGTGCTCGAGATAGCGCAGGCCACCGTGGATCAACCGGCTGGACCAGGACGAGGTGCCCGATCCGGCGTCCGCCTTGTCCACGACCAGCACGGACAGGCCGCGGGTCGCCGCGTCCCGCGCGATGGCCGCGCCGTTGATGCCGGCCCCGACGATCGCCAGGTCGAACTCGGTGTCGGCCAGGGTCGTCGGTGAAACGCGGGCGAGATTCTTCATCGGTCAGGCCCTTCCATTCGAGCTCGGGTGAACGGGGATCGGCCGGTGAGGGCGGCCGCGATCAGCGTAGCGGTTGCTTGTATGTACAAGATAGAACAAGATGGTACGACCTGAGTCGAGATGATCGCCACGAAAGGTTCCGCATGCTTCCCGCCACCCTGATCGGCTGCAGTTCCAAGAGCTACTTCACCGCCGCGCAGGCCCGGGAGTGGGGTCCGCGCGTCCTGGACGCGGTCGCCGACGATCCCGCCGGCGCGACCGGCCTGTTCTGCTGCCCGTCCTTCCCGCTCATCCCCACCCTGCTCGAAACCCTGGGCGCGGGAGGCGGTCTGGTCGGCGCCCAGGACGTGTCCCCGTACCCGGCGGGCGCCTACACCGGCGAGGTCAGCGCCACCGTGCTGGCCGAGCTGGGTTGCCGGCTGGTGATGGCCGGCCATCCGGAGCGCCGTCGCCTCTTCGGCGAGGACGACGACCTCGTGCGCCGCAAGGTGCTGGCCACCGCCGAGGCCGGCATGGCTCCGGTGATCGTCGTCGGCGAGGACGTCGAGGGGACGTCGGCCGCGCACGCGGTCCGCACGCAGTTCGACCGTTGGCTGGACGGCTTCCCGGCCGGCGGCGAGATCCTGGTCGCCTACGAACCGGCCTGGGCGATCGGCCGGCCGCAGCCGGCGCCGCCCGCGCACGTCGCGCAGTCCATCGCGATCGTCCGGGAGCTGATCGCGGAACGGGACGCCCAGGCCCGCGTGGTGTACGGCGGCAGCGCCCAGCCCGGCACGTTCACCGACGTCGCCGACGCGGCCGGCGGGGCACCCGATTCGGTGCCGGACGGCTTGTTCATGGCCCGGTTCGGGGTGAACGTGGACAACTTCCTCTCGATCGTCCACGAGGTGCGGGCGGTCGCGGCAAAAATTGGCCGCTAGGTTGGCTATACAAGTCCATACATGTCCATTACGATGAGATGACACACGGTCCACACCGGGCGACGAGCCCGGTGTCGGCCGGTAGGCACCGAACCGAACGAACCTCGCCGTTGTCCAGCCGGACGGACCCACCACCGTCCATCAGTCCGAAGGATTGACATGACCATCGCCAAGACCGTCGACCTCGTCGTCGCCGCCCGCAAGGCCGGGTACGCGGTACCCGCGGTCAACATCGTGGACGACCTGTCCCTGCGCGCGATCATCGCCGCGGCCGAGCAGGCCCAGTCCCCGATCATCCTGCAGACCTCGGTCAAGACCGTGAAAAGCATGGGCGCGGAGATCATCTCGGGGATCTTCCAGCACGCGGCGGGTGCGGCGTCGGTCCCGGTCGCGCTGCACCTGGACCACTGCCCCGATCGTGCGGTCATCACCGAGGTGATCCGGCACGGCTGGACCTCGGTGCTGTTCGACGCCTCCGACCGTCCGCTGCAGCAGGCCTGGGACGAGACCCGCGAGGTCGTCAAGGAGTGCCACGCGGTCGGTGTCGGCGTGGAGAGCGAGATCGAGAACATCGTGGGCGTCGAGGACGGCGTCGGCTCGGACGAGGC
>NZ_JBMDXT010000239.1:0-4095 GCF_048594475.1 Nakamurella sp.
GTGCCGACCATCGTGGACACCGATCCGACCGTCGAGCTGGTCGCCCAGCCCTACGACCGGGAGGCCGTGCACCGCATCTTCGACAACCTGCAGTTCCGTGTGCTGCGCGAGCGACTGCTGGAGACCTTCGAGCAGGCCGACGAGACCAGCACCGAGGGTTTCGAGGTGGCCGGCAACCGGCTGGCCCCGGGCACGGTCCGGAGCTGGCTGGACGAGCACGGGACCGGCCGCGTCGGGCTGGTGGTCCGCGGCACCTGGGCGCCGGGCGGCGGCGACGTGCACACCCTGGCCTTCGCGGCGGCCGACGGGGAGGCCGCCGTCGTCGACGTCGTCGAGGCCGACCCGGACGACGAGGCCGCCCTGGCCGCCTGGTTCGCCGATCCGACCCCGCGCAAGGTCGGGCACGACCTGAAGACCGCGATCAACGCCCTGGTCGCCCGCGGCTGGCCGGTCGACGGCGTCGCCTGCGACACCGCGCTGGCCGCCTACCTGGCCCTGCCCGGCCAACAGACCTTCGACCTGGGCGACCTGGTGCAGCGATACCTGCACCGCACGCTGGACCCGGAGCACAGCACGAACGCCGGCCAGCAGCTCTCGCTCATCCCGGAGGAGAACGAGAGCGCCGAGGCCGAGAAGGATTCCCGCGACATGGTCAAGGCGCGCGCCATCATCGATCTGGCCGACGCGCTCGAGCAGCACCTGGACTCGCTGGGCCAGCGCTCGCTGCTGGCCGACATCGAGCTGCCGGTGATGACGGTGCTCGGCATCATGGAGCGCGACGGGATCGCGGTCGACGTCGACTATCTGGACGACCTGCAGTCCACGTTCGCGGCGGAGGTCACCAGCGCCGCCCAGGCCTGCTACGCCGAGATCGGGCGGGAGGTCAACCTCGGTTCGCCCAAGCAGTTGCAGGTGGTGCTGTTCGACGAGCTCGGCATGCCCAAGACCAAGCGCACCAAGACCGGCTACACGACCGACGCCGACGCCCTGGCCGGCCTGCACGAGCAGACCGGCCACCCGTTCCTGACCCATCTGCTCCGGCACCGGGACGTCACCCGGCTCAAGGTCACCGTGGAGGGCCTGCGCAAGTCCGTCGGCGACGACGGCCGCATCCACACCACGTTCCAGCAGACGGTCGCGGCCACCGGCCGGCTGTCCAGCACCGAGCCCAACCTGCAGAACATCCCGATCCGGACCGACGAGGGCCGGCTGATCCGCCGCGCGTTCATCCCGGGCCCGAACGCGGCCGTGCTGCTGACCGCCGACTACTCGCAGATCGAGATGCGGATCATGGCCACCCTGTCGGAGGACGATGGGCTGATCGAGGCCTTCCGGTCCGGCGAGGACCTGCACACCTTCGTCGCGATGCGGGCGTTCGGCCTGCCGGCCGAGCAGGTGACGCCGGAGATGCGCCGCCGGATCAAGGCGAGGTCCTACGGCCTGGCCTACGGTCTGTCCGCCTACGGCCTGTCGGGGCAGCTCAAGATCTCGGTCGACGACGCCAAGGAGCAGATGGAGGCGTACTTCGCCCGCTTCGGCGGGGTGCGCGACTACCTCCGCGACACCGTCGCCCGGGCCCGCAAGGACGGCTACACCGAGACGGTGTTCGGCCGCCGCCGGTACGTGCCCGACCTGAACAGCGACAACCGGCAGAAGCGCGCGATGGCCGAGCGGATCGCGCTCAACGCCCCGATCCAGGGCAGCGCGGCCGACGTCATCAAGGTGGCAATGGTCAACGTCCAGCGGCGGATCGAGCGGGAGGGCCTGCGCAGCCGGATGCTGCTGCAGGTGCACGACGAACTCGTCTGCGAGGTGGTCGATGGCGAGTTCGACGCGATGACCGCGGTGCTCAAGGAGGAGATGGGCGGCGCCTACCCGCTGGCCGTGCCGCTCGAGGTCTCCGTCGGCTCCGGCCCGAACTGGGACGCCGCCGCCCACTGATCGGCCCGGCCGCCCGGCGGGCGCGGCGCGCGGGCGTCGGCCCGCCGCGCCGGGCGTTGTCGCTTACGCTCCGTGTCGGCAGCGTCGACACGTCCCCGGAAAGCGAAGGTCGGCCCATGAACGGCACCAACTCGTATGACCTGTCGGGCTGGGGGGTCGGGGCGATCGTCGGGGTCAGCCTGCTCGGCCTGGCCATCTGGATCATCTTCCTGATCGCGTACATCAAGATCATCAGCAAGGCCGGCTACTCCGGCTGGTGGGTGCTGATCATGTTCGTGCCGATCGTCAACGTGATCATGCTGCTGGTCTTCGCCTACAAGGAGTGGCCGGTCCAGCGCGAGCTCAAGGAGCTGCGGGCCTGGGCCGACCAGATCCGCCGCGGTCCGGGGCCGCAGCAGTTCGGGGGCGGGGCGCCGGGCGGCCCCCAGCCGGGCGGTCCGCAGAACCCGTATCAGCAGCGCTAGGCCGCGATCCGGCCGCCCCGCCGGCTGACGAAGATCGCGGTCCCGGGGAAGTACTCGCCGCGCAGCGGTGACCACTGTCCCCAGACCCGGTCGAAGCCCTCGGGCCACTGGGGTTCGATCACGTCCTCGACGACGAACCCGGCCGCCACCAGTTCGCGGATCCGGTCGCCCATCGTCCGGTGGTGCTCGACGTAGGCCGGCACCTCGGCGGCGTCCACCTCGACGTACGGCGACCGGTCGAAGTAGGACTGGATTACCGTCAACCCGCCCGGACCCGGGTCGTCGGGAAACGCCCAGCGCATCGGGTGGTTGACCGCGAACACCCACCGGCCGCCGGGTCGCAGCACCCGGGCGACCTCCCGCATCAGCCGGGCGGAGTCGGCGACGAACGGGATCGCGCCGAACGCCGAGAAGGCGACATCGAACGCGCCGTCGGCGAACGGCAGCTCGCAGGCGTCGGCCTGGACCAGCGGCACCGTGATGCCGGTCCGGGCCGCGGCGGCCCGGGCGTGCGCCAGCATGCCGGCCGACAGGTCGAGCGCGACCACGTCGGCGCCGCGCTCGCGCAGGTAGCGGGCGCACGGCGCCGACCCGCAGCCCACCTCCAGCACCCGCCGCCCGGCCACGTCGCCGAGCAGCCCGACATCGGCCTCGCGCACGTTCTCCGGGCACCAGACGAAGTCGGCGTCGCCCAGGAAGTCCCCGTGCTCGGCGTGGTAGCTGTCGGCGTCCGCGTCCCACCAGCGTCGATTGGCCGCGCGGCTGGTCGCCTGGTCCGCGCCGCGCACCCGCGGCCGGGTGGGGCCCAGCGGGGCGGTTCCGCCCAGCGGTTCGTCCCCCGGTGTCGCAGCGTCCACCGCGCTATGGTGCAGCATCGACCGCGCCCACCGGCGGCCGGCCGCCCGCTGAACCCGGCTCGCCTCCCCGGGAGACACCCCGGCCGGGGATTTACCTGATCGGGTGGTCATGGCGTACGCTGGACGCTGCGTTGTGGGTCTGTGCTGTCTCGGAATGGAGCAGGCCGCACTCGTCAGGTCATCACCGAAAGCATCGCCTTGCAGTGGGGAGCAGTCCCCGAGGCGTCGTTGCAGGTCGCCCCGGCGAACCGGATCCGCCGCGTGCCGCAGAACCCGCAGATTCCGATCGGGGCGGCGGCCGTCACCGACGGTCGTGACCCGCCCGGGATCCCGACACCACCCGTCCGGAGCACCCCACCACATGTCCACCCCTACCGTCACCGCCCCGCAGGTCGCGATCAACGACATCGGGTCGGCTGAGGACTTCCTCGCCGCCATCGACTCGACCATCAAGTACTTCAACGATGGCGACATCGTCGAGGGCACCATCGTCAAGGTCGACCGCGACGAGGTCCTGCTCGACATCGGCTACAAGACCGAGGGCGTCATCCCCTCGCGCGAGCTGTCCATCAAGCACGATGTCGACCCCAGCGAGGTCGTCGAGATCGGCGAGCACGTCGAGGCCCTGGTTCTCCAGAAGGAGGACAAGGAAGGCCGCCTCATCCTGTCCAAGAAGCGGGCGCAGTACGAGCGCGCGTGGGGCACGATCGAGAAGATCAAGGAAGAGGACGGCGTCGTCTCCGGCACCGTCATCGAGGTCGTCAAGGGCGGCCTGATCCTGGACATCGGCCTGCGCGGCTTCCTGCCCGCCTCCCTGGTCGAGATGCGGCGCG
>NZ_JBMDXT010000024.1:0-11557 GCF_048594475.1 Nakamurella sp.
CCCGCAGGAGCGGCAGACGAGGTGGTGGTGGTTGTCCCCGGTGCGGGCCTCGTACCGGGCGACGGTGCCGGCCGGTTCGATGCAGCGCAGCAGCCCGGCCCCGGTCAGCACCCGCAGGGCGTCGTAGACCGCCTGGTGCGACAGCTCCGGCACGGCGCGGCGGGCCGCGTCGATGATCGACCCGGTGTCCGAGTGCGGATGTGCCGTCACCGCACCGAGAACGGCGACCCGCTGCACGGTGACCCGGAGGCCGGCGGAGCGCAATGCGCGCTCGACGTCCGTCCCCCGATCCATGGGGATGACCATACCCCTTGTCTTGAACCAGTCAAGACAAGGGGTGGGAAACCGCCGCCCGACCCGCGGCCGCAGGCCGGGTCGGACGGCTTCGATCGGACGTCAGTGCGCGGCCTCGTAGGCCTCGACGATGGTCTTGGAGATCCGCCCGCGCTCGGAGACCTCGTACCCGTTCTCCTTGGCCCAGACGCGGACCGCGTGGGAGTGGTCGCGGTCGGCCCGGCCCCCCGGTTCGGGCTTGCGGGAGCGGGGCGTCCGCGGCCCGCCCACCGGCCGCGCCACGGCCACGAATTTGGCCAGCACGCTCTCCAGTTCCTCGCGGTGGGCCGCATTCAGATCAATTTCAAAGGATGCGTCGCCCAGCCCGAAAGCACAGGTCAGCACGTCATCGGTGGAGCCGTCGATATCGTCGATCAGCGTTGTCACAGTTTTGGTCGCCACGGTCCCGATGGTAGTGGAATGAAACCCGGCCAGACCGTTTCGACCCGCCCGGCGTTCGCCGGTTCCCGGGCGCGGGCGACGACCGCCGGTCGGTAGCATCGGACCGATGACCGATTCAGACACCCTCCGCGTCGGCGATCGCGAACGGGAGCAGGCGGTTGCCGTGCTCCACGAGGCGGTGGGCGGCGGCTATCTGGACCTGTCCGAGTTCGAGGAGCGCTCCGCGGACGTCTACGCCGCCCGGACGCGTGGCGACCTGCGGACCGCGTTGGCCGATCTGCCGGGCGCCGTGTCGTTGTTCCCCCCGGACCCGGCGGCGGCCGTCACGGTCGGCGGGCCGGCCCCCGGCTACCCGGCCGTCCGGGGCGAGGCGCTGGACATCGACTGGACGTCGGTGAAGCGCCGGGGGACCTGGTCGGTGCCGCCCCACCTGGTGATCTCCGGGTCGATGGGGACGGCCGACCTGGACCTGCGGTCGGCCATCATCCCGCCGGGCGGCTGTGTCGTCGAGGTCACCGCGTCGTGGAGCACCGTCAAGCTGCGGCTGGCCCCCTCCACGCTGGTCCGGACGACCGAGCTGCGGCTGGGCTCGATGTCCACGTTCAAGGACAGGGCCGGGCCGCCCACGGGCCCCGGCGGCGCGGTGATCGACCTGCGCGGCAGCGGCAACTGGACCTCCGTGGTACTGCGGCGGGACTGACTCCGCTCACCGGCCGGCCAGCCGGTCCAGCACCGCGTCCAGCGCGCCGAGCGGCCCGAGCATGAACGAGGTGATGCCCAGCTCGTCCCGGAGCCGCTCGAACTTCTCCGCCAGCCGGCCGGCCGAGCCGATGAAAAGATGCGGTGAGTCCAGGACCTCGCGGGTGGTCAACCGGGTGCCGGTCCGGTCCTCCAGGGCGGCGACGACCGAGGCCACCTCGGAGTCGAGATCGTCGGTGAGGACCACCGGCCAGGCCGACGGGTAGACGTTGAGCTCCAAATCGGCGAACCGCGCACCGGCCGCCTGCGCCACCCAGGCGATCTTCTCCCGGGTCGCCTCCAGGGTCAGTGATCGCGCGTCCGGACCGGCCGCCGTGATCCGCGGGGCCAGGCCGACGATGTCCGCCTCCCGTCCGGCCAGCGTCAGGGTGCGCCGTCCGCCACCCCCGATGAACACCGGCGGGTGCGGGCGCTGCACGGACGGCTCGCCCGTGTAGCCGGTGATGCGGTAGTGCTCGCCGCTGTACGAGAACTCCTCGCCGGACAGGCATTTCTTGAGCACGGTGACCGCCTCCGCCAGCCGGGCCTGGCGCACCGGGGCCGGGTCGAACTCGAGCCCGATGGCGTCGTACTCGGGCCGGTTCCAGCCCGCGCCGATCGCCAGGTCCAGGCGACCGCCGGAAAGCACGTCGATCGCGGCCAAGTCCTGCGCGAGGACCGCCGGGTGGCGCAGATCGTTGTTCAGGACGAACGCGCCCACCCGCAGGGTGCTGGTCGCGACGGCCACCGCCGTCATCGCGACGACGGGCGAGAACTGGCCGATCAGGTGGTCCGGGACGACCAGGGCGTGGTAGCCCAGATCCTCGGCACGCCGGGCCCGCCGCGCCAGCTCGGCGCCCGGCACGATCTCGCGGACGTCGGCCAGGAAGCGGAACGGGCGCATCCGACGATTCTGGCTCGTGCCGGCCGGATCCGCCCGGGTCGGATCCCGCCGCTCACGACTCCAATTCGCGGAAGTAGTACAGCAACGGGACGTCGTCGTCGATCTCGGTGTTGCGGTAGCCGTGCCGCTCGTAGAACCGGGGTGCTCCCCCGCCGTCCCCGTCGACGTTGACCTCGACGAGCGCTGCGCCGCGCCGCCGGACCTGCTGCTCGACGGCGGCCAGCAGCCGGGCTCCCAGACCGCGGCCCCGGCGGTCCGGCGCCACGTACAGCTCGTCCAGGGTCGCGACCGGCCCGTCGTACCAGACACTGGGCCGCAGGGTCACCAGCGCCAGGCCCACCGCCGGCTCACCGGCCAGGACCGCCAGGGTGCTCGGACCGGCCAGCAGCCCCTGCAGCCGCGCGGTCAGCACCCCGACGCCCGGGGTGGGTGTGCCGTACTCGGCGTTGAACTCGTGCAACAGGGTCGCCACGGTGGCGGCGTCGGCCGGCGCGGCCGGCCGGACCGCCGCGGCGACGTCGAGGTCGGTGGGGCCGGTGGGGTCGCCGGGGTCGCCGGGGTCGGTGCGGTGGGCCCGGCCGGATTCGTCCTCGGTGGTCACCCGGCCAGCATGCCCGGTCCGGGTACCGTCGCGCCCGTGCCCGAACTCCCCGAGGTCGAATCCGCGCGTGCCGTGCTGGCCGGCGGTGCCCTGGACCGCCGCATCGTCGACGTCGACGACCACGACGACTACGTGACCCGGCCGCACGCGCCCGGCGAACTGCGGGCGGCCCTGCTCGGACGCACCTTCACCGCGGCGCACCGGCGGGGAAAGTCCATGTGGCTGAGCACGTCCGACTCGTCCCCGGAGCACGGCGGCCCCGACCTCGGGGTGCATCTGGGGATGAGCGGCATCGTGGTCGTGGCCGGCCCGGCCGCCCCGTCGGAGGATCCCGGGCCGGCGGGCCGCGCCCTCGTCGGGGGCGACTACCGCCGCGACCGCGAGCGGTTCGTGGACCGGGGCGCCTACCAGCGGTTCGCCGTGACCTTCGCCGACGGCGGCGGCGTCCGCCTGCTCGACCCGCGCCGGTTGTCCCGCGTCCGCCTCGATCCGCCGGTCGAGGCCCTCGGCCCGGACGCGCTGGGCCTGACCCCGGCCGCGTTCCGCGCGGCGCTGACCGCCGGCCGGCGGGTGTCGACCGCACCGGTCAAGGCCCGGCTCCTCGACCAGTCGGTGCTGGCCGGCGTCGGCAACCTGCTGGCCGACGAGGCGCTCTGGCGGGCGAAGATCCATCCCGCCCGGGGCGTGGACACGCTGCGCCGGGCCGACCTCGACCGGCTGGGCCGGGCCCTGCAGGGCGCCCTCACCGATGCCGTCGCGCACGGCGGGGTGCACACCGGGACGGTGATCCCGTTCCGGCGGGCCGGCGAACGGTGTCCGCGCTGCGGCGGGGCGATGGAGACCGCCACCGTGGGCGGGCGGACCTCCTGGTGGTGCACCCGGGAGCAGCGGCCGGCCCCGCAGCGGGGCTGAGACCGGTTGCGCCGCAGGGGTGTCGGGACCAGGCGGACACTCGCGCCGGCTTGCGGTCGAGCACCGGGCACCAGGGCGTTGACGAGACGGGGCGCAGCTCAGCGCAGGCGCAGGGACGGCATCGTCAGGTCCGGGCCGGCCGGGGCGACGGCCCGGCTCAGGCCGTCCAACCGGGGCAGCCCGGCGGCGAGGCCGGCCCGGGGGTCGGCGGAGTTCCGGGGCCGTCCCAGCCGGGCCAGCGGGCCGACCCGCACGGCCGGGCGCAGCGGCGCGTCGTCCGGCAGGCCGGCCCGGGACCTGGCCCGCGCCACCGCGTCCCGCAGACCACCCAGGCGGTCCCCCAGGCCGACCGCCAGCGCGTCCCGGCCGGTCCAGACGCGGCCGCGGGCCACCTGCTCGATCTCGGCGCGGGGCCGGCCCCGCCCGGCCGCGACCTTGTCGACGAAGTCGTCGTAGATCGCGTCCATCGCGGCGCCCAGGCTGTGCCGCTCCCCCTCGTCGAAGCTGCGTCGGGACGAGAACATCAGGGCCCGGCGGCCCTGCGCCACCGCGCCGGTGGTCAGGCCGACCCGCTCGAGCAGTCCGCCGGTCACCAGTTTGCCGCCCAGGACCCCGATGGAACCGGTCAGGGTGGCCGGCAGCGCGACGATCCGGTCCGCCGGGCAGGCGATGTAGTAGCCGCCCGACGCGGCCACCGCGCCCATCGCGACGACCACCGGCTTGCGTTGCTGCAGCCGGACGACCTCCCGCCAGATGGTGTCGGACGCGACCGCCGACCCGCCCGGCGAGTCCACCAGCAGCACCACCGCGCGCGCCCGCTCGTCGGCCGCGGCGGCCCGCAGGGACGCGCAGACGGTGTCGCTCCCGGCGGTCCGGCCCAGCGGGGTCCGCCGCGACCGGCCGGCCGCGATGCCCCCGCGGACCTGGACCAGGGCGACGTGACCGGCCGAACGCCGGGGTGGCCGGAGCCGTCGGCGGGGCCGCCACCGATCGGCGAACAGCAGTTCCGCCCGCTCCCCGACCCGGGCCCGCATCGCGGCCAACGCCTCGTCCCGGTAACCGAGCCGATCGACCAGGCCGGCGTCGCGGGCCGCCGTGGCCAGATGGGGACCGCGGTCGACGAGGTCGCGGACGGTCGCCACGTCCAGCCGTCGGGCCCGGGCGATCGTCTCGACGGCGTCGTCGAACACCGACTCCACCAGCCGCTGCAACGCCGTCCGGTGCGCGTCGGTGAACCCGGTCCGCATGATCCGGTCGGCCGCGCTCTTGAACTCGTACCGCTGCTCGAACTGCGGCTCCACCCCGAGTTTGTCCAGCGCGCCGCGCAGGAAGGTGGTCTCCAGGCCGACGCCGAGCAGCCCCAGCTCGCCACCGGGCTGCAGCCACAACTGGTCGAACGCGGTGGCCAGCACGTAGCCGGCCATCGCGCCCGGCTGCTCCCCGAACGTCTCGGCCCAGGCCACCGTCGGCTTCCCGCCGGCCGCGAACGCCTCGACCGCGGCCCGCAGCTCCTGCATGGCCGGCCACGGCGCGGGCCCGCCGACCCGGGCGACCAGCCCGACCACCCGCGGGTCGTCGGCGGCCCGGTGGAGCGCGCGGATGGTGGACCGCAGGTCCCGGCGACCACGGTGCCGCAACCGGGAGAGCGGATCGTCCTGCTCCAGTTCGACGGGCAGCTCGGTCAGGTCGAGTTCGAGCAGGATCCGCTTCGCCGGCCGCACGTCCATACCGGCCCACGCTACGCGGAGGGCCGGACGCGATCGGGCCGTCACGACTCCGCGGCCCGGTACCGGTGGGCCCAGGCGGCGATGTCGCCCCGTTCGATCGCGCACGCCAGCAGATCGGGAAAGGCGTCCGGCGTGCAGGCGAAGGCCGGCACCCCGATGGCCTCGAGGGCGGCGGCATGCTCCCGGTCGAACGACGGCGCGCCCGCGTCGGACAGCGCCAGCAGCACGACGACCTGCACGCCGGCCACCGTCATCGCGTTGACCCGGCGCACCAGCTCACCGGCGATGCCGCCCTCGTACAGGTCCGAGATCAGCACGAAGACGCTGTCGGCCGGGGTGGTGATGAGGTCCTGGCAGTAGGCCACGGCGGCGTTGATGTCGGTGCCGCCGCCGAGCTGGGTGCCGAACAGCAGCTCCACCGGGTCGTGCAGCGCGTCGGTGAGGTCCACCACCGTCGTGTCGAAGACGACCAGGGACGTGCGCAGGGCTCGCAGGGAGGCCATGACCGCGCCGAAGATGGCGGCGTACACGACGGATTCGGCCATCGACGCGGACTGGTCGATGGCCACGACCACCGAGCGCTGTACCTGGTTCTGCCGGCGGCCGTAGCCGACCAGCCGCTCGGGGACGACGGTGCGCCGCTCCGGCAGCCAGTGCCGGAGGTTGGCCGCGATGGTGCGCGGCCAGTCGATGTCGGTCTGCCGCCGCGGCCGGCGGGTGCGGGCCGACCGGTTGAGCGCGCCCTGCACGGCCGACCGGGTACGGTCGGCGATCCGCCGCTCGATCTGCTCGACCACCCGGGCCACCACGGCGCGCGCGGTGGACCGCGACCGTTCGGGCAGCAGCCGGCTCATCGACAGCAGCGTCGCCACCAGGGTGACGTCCGGCTCCACCGCGTCCAGCAGTTCCGGCTCCAGCAGCAACTGGTGCAACTGCAACCGCTCCACCGCGTCCCGCTGCAGCACCTGGACCACCGGGCTCGGGAAGTAGCTGCGGATGTCGCCGAGCCAGCCGACCACCCGGGGCGCGGACGCGCCGAGGCCGGCGGCCCGGGGCCGATCGCCCTCCCCCGGCCCGCGGCTGTCGTAGACCGCGCCGAGGGCGGCGTCGATGCGCCGGTCCTCGGCGGACAGCGACACCGTCGTGCCGGCCCCCTCGCCCCCGTCGCCGACCAGCAGTCGCCACCGCCGCCGCCGCTCCGCTTCGTCGATCACGGGGCACTCCCCAACAGCCGGCGGGCCGTCGCCAGCACCGCGCCGGCGCGGCTCAGGTCCGGTCCGGCGGGGCCGGCCGCCGTCGCCCGCGGTCCGGCCAGCGCGTCCGCGGCCCGCAGCAGGTTGCCCCGTTCGGCCGGCGCGAAGGTGCCGAACCCGCGGCGCAGCAGCGGTGCGATCTCCAGGAACTCCTCGCCGGTCAGGCTGCGCACCCAGACGTCGAGCACGCCGAGCAGGGCGTCGTCGTGGATCAGTAGCAGCGCCCCGCCGGCGGTGAATCCCTCGGCCCACTGGGCCTTCTCGGCGGCCGGTGCACCGACCGACAGGGCCGCGTGCAGCCGGTCGGCGGCCTGCGCCCGCGGGAGGATGCCGGCGTCCATCAGCAACCGGACGATGCGGCCGGCCAGCAGCGGCGGCAGATCGGCCCGGCGGCCGGCGGCGGCCAGGGCGGTGTACCAGCCGTCCCGCACGGCCCCGGCCGGCAGCAGCGGGACCACCTCGTGCGTCGCCTCCAGCGGCCCGCGGATCTCCCGGGCCGCGTCCTCGCCGAGCCCGCCGAGCGCGGCCGGCAGCCCGGCCGCGATCCGGGTGAGCACCGCCTGGGCGACGACCGCGACGGCCGTGGTGTCACTGCCCCGGACAGTGCCGTACCGCTGGGCCCGGACCAGCGCGGGCAGCGCCTCGAGCAGGCCGGCGACATCGGCGGTGCCGGCGGCGAACCGGTCCAGCCGGGCCAGCAGGTCGGCCATCGCCGCGGGCAGGTCCGCGGTGATGCAGTCGGCGATGGCCACCGTGCAGGCCGACAGCGACCCGGCCCGGTCGACCAGGCGGCGGGCCGCCGCGGCCGCCACGGTGGTCCCCCAGACGGAGGCCTCGATCAGCCGGACCGAGAGCAGGGGCTGCCAGGCCACGGTCCAGCCCTCCTTGAACGTGCCGGTGCCGGCGACCTCGGCCGGGGTCGCCCAGTCGACCCCGAGGATGCGCAGCCGCCACCACAGGTGCGACCGGCGCAGGTCGGTGGCCGACCGCAGGTCGAGGGTGAACTCGCGGGGGGCCGCCTCGAACTTCAGCCGCAGCGTCCGCGCCGTCGCGCGGAGGTCGGACTCCAGGGGCACCATCGGCGCCGCGTCCGGGACCCGGCCTAGTTCCTCCCCGACCACCGCGTCGCGGAGCACGAGGTCGACGGCCAGTTCGTTGCCGTCGCACAGCACCGCCCTGGTCGCGTCGACGACCTCGGTGAGCCCGGGTTCGGGCCGGTCCCGCAGGTGGGCCAGCGTCCGGGCGAGCCGCACGGCCTCGATGACGTGCGCGGTCGAGGTCGGCAGGTCGTGCCGGCGCAGCACGCCGGCGGTGTGGGTCAGCCACCGCTCCAGCGGGTGCTCGCCGGCGGTGAACAGGTGCCGGTACCAGCCGGGCGACTCGACCCCGGCGCCGTACCCGGAGGTCGCCGAGAGTCGTGAATGGGTCCACGGGACCCAGGTGAGCGTCACCTTGGCCGCCGGGCGCCGGCGCAGCAGCGCGGTGTCGGCGGCGACGGTCGGCGCGCGGCCGGCCAGCGTCCCGGCCAGCGCGGGGGCGTGCCAGGCCCCGCAGATGACGGCCACCCGGGCGGCCCCCGACCGCACCGCGGCCCGCAGCACCTTGCGCATGTGGGCCTCGCGGCGCAGGGTCGGCTCGTCGGTCTCCGGCCGGTCGCTCCGCACCGCCGTCATCGCCTCGGTGACCGCGGCGAACGTGTCGAAGGCATCCCCGGCCCGCCGGCCCTCCACCACGTCGTCCCACCAGCGCTCGGCGTCGTCGTACCCGGCGGCCCGGGCCAGCAGGGCCAGCGGGTCCGTGCGCACCTCGGAACCGTCCGGGGCGGAACGGGTCTCGTCGGCGAGCAGCATCCCGGCCGGCAGGTCCATGAACGAGACCGGGACGCCGCGCCGGGCGGCCCAGTGCACCGCCTGCCATTCCGGCGAGAAGACGGCGAACGGCCAGAACGCCGCCGCCGCCGGCTCGTCGGTGCGGTAGGCGAGCAGGGCGACCGGCGGCACCAGATCGGGGTCGGCGGCGAACGCGACCAGGGGGTCGGCCTCGACCGGCCCCTCGATCAGCACCCGATCGGGTCGCCACTGCTCCAGGGCCTGCCGCACCGCACGCGCGGAACCCGGCCCGTGGTGGCGGATCCCGAGCACCCGGACCTCGGTCCCGGGCACCGGAGGCGTGGCCGGGTCCGGCGGCCCGGATGGGCGGCCGCCGGGGTCGAGCGGCACACCCGGGTCGGGCGGGACCCCGGACGCGGCCGGCATCACCCGCCGACCTCGCGGCACGCCCGGTAGAAGTCGCGCCAGTCGGCGCGCTCGCGGACCACCGCCTCCAGGTACTCGGTCCAGGCGATCCGGTCGGCCACCGGGTCCTTGACGACCGCGCCGACGATGCCGCCGGCCACATCGGCGGCGCGCAGGACACCGTCACCGAAGGGCGCGGCCCGGGCCAGTCCCCCGGTCACCACCGAGATCGCCTCGGCCGTGGAGAGGCTGCCGCTGGGCACCTTCAGCGCGGTCCGGCCGTCCGCGGTGAGGCCGGACCGGAGCTCGCGGAAGACCGTGACGACCCGCCGGATCTCGGCCGTCGCCTCGGTGGCCGGCGGCAGGTCCAGGGTGAGTCCGAGTTCGGCGACCCGGGTGGCGACGATGCCGACCTCCTCCTCCACCCCGGCCGGCAGCGGCAGCACCACCGTGTTGAACCGGCGGCGCAGCGCGGCCGACAGATCGTTCACCCCGCGGTCGCGGTCGTTGGCCGTCGCGATCACGTTGAACCCGTGCCGGGCCGGCACCTCGATGCCGAGTTCGGGCACCGGCAGGGTCTTCTCGCTCAGCACGGTGATCAGCGCGTCCTGCACGTCGGAGGGGATGCGGGTCAGCTCCTCGATGCGCACCAGGGCGCCGGTCCGCATCGCGGTCATCACCGGCGAGGGCACCAGGGCGGCCTCGGACGGGCCGTCGGCGAGCAGCCGGGCGTAGTTCCAGCCGTACCGGATCGACTCCTCCGCGGTGCCCGCGGTGCCCTGGATGAGCAGGGTGGAGTCGCCGCTGATGGCCGCGGCGATGTGCTCGGACACCCACGACTTGGCCGTGCCGGGCACGCCGAGCAGCAGCAGCGCCCGGTCGGTGGCGATGGTCGCGACGGCCACCTCGATCAGCCGTCGGGAGCCGACGTACTTGGGGGTGACGACCATGTCGCCGGCGATGCCGCCGAGGAGGTAGGTGACGACCGCCCACGGGGAGAGCCGCCAGTTGGCCGGGCGGGGCCGGTCGTCGGCGACGGCCAGGGCCGCCAGTTCGGCCGCGTACTGCTGCTCGGCATGCGGGCGCAGGACGGGCGTCGGGGCCGTCACGTCGGTCACGGGGTTCCTCCTGGGGGGCACAGCGTTTCGTACAGGACGGCGCGGACGGTGAGCAGGGTGGCGGCATGCCCGGCCCGGGTGACCAGGGTCGAGGCGGTGTCGCCGGTGGCCCGGTCGGCCGCGGACCGGGCCAGGCCGGCCAGCTCGCGGCAGTCGGGCGGGGCCGCCGCGGTCGCCCACAGATCCCACAGCGGGCGCGGCGCCGGACCGTGCTGCGGGCCGCCGGTGGGCAGCCAGCGGGCCATCCGCCGGGCCAGCGCCGCCGGCCACGGCCGGGGCAGTCCGGCGACCACCCGCTCGACCTGCTCGGCCCGCACCCGCCGGTCGTCCAGCAACCGCTCGAGCAGGGCCCGCGCGTCGGCCGGCGTGAGGAGCCACCACAGGTCCGGGTCGACGACGGGTGGGATGCGGGCCGACGCGACCGCGAGGTGGGCCGTGACCAGGGCGCGGGCCAGACCGGCGTGCCCGAACGCCAGGGCGGCGGCCCGGAAGCCGGGGGTCAGCGGCCGCAGGTCGTCGTGGCCGGCGGCGATCAGCGGCAGCAGGTCGGCCGCGAGGGGGCCCGGCCAGTCGGCCGGATCGACCCGCCCGAGGACGGTGGTCCACGGATCGCCGGACGGCACCGGCCAGGGGTCGAACTCCGCCGCGGCGATCGGGGTCACGGTGACCGACGGCCCGAGCAGGCGCCGCCGGACGGACAGGTGCTCCGTGATCAGCGCGCGCATGTCGCGGCGCAGCGGCGAATCCGGCAGCCGGGCGAGCAGGTCGAGCGCCACCTCCACGACGGCGCGGCTGCGGTCGCCGACGGCGGTCAGCAGCACGTCCTGGTCGGCGCCGGACAGCCCGTCGGCCAGGGTGGCCAGCAACTCGGCCCGGGTCGTGGCGCTTTCCCGCCCGAACCCGTCCAGCAACAGCTCGCGGGCCGTCGCCGGATCGGCCCGGCGCGCCGCGCGCAGCCAGGCCGACCGCTCGGCCAGGGTGCCCTCGTCCCAGGCGGTGCGCTCCGCCAGGTCCGGCGCGGCCGGCGCCGCCCACCGCGGGTTGATCGCCATCAGCAGCCGGCCGATCTCCCCGCCGACCGGGCGGGCGGCCGCGGCCACCGCCGGCCGGGGGTCGTCGAGGAGCCCGGGCACCAGGTCGGGGGGCACCCGCAGATCGGCCCGGTCGATCAGGGTGAGCGCCTCGACCACCAGCGCCGGATGGCGGTCGACCCGGGCCAGCACCTGCCGCACGACGTCGGGGATCACCGCCCGGCGTTCCGGCGCGGGCCGCGCGGGGGCGGGCGGCGCCGGCCGGGTGGCCGGGACCGTCCGGCGGGCCAGCGCGGCGAGCACT